>NZ_DJGW01000107.1:41661-45445 GCF_002432845.1 Sphaerochaeta sp. UBA5836 | reverse complement strand
CAACCATCACCGCCTCTACCATGAAGTTCCTCTTTTTCATGCCTCAGGCAATCGCAGAAGTTCAAACAGCTTTGAGTCCTTCCTTGCTGGTGTATTTCCCAGTGCCATCGCCAAGCAGATCGGGGATGCGACCAACTTCATGTTCGTCACCCCGTTGCTGGAAATAGTATCGACCGGCGGCTTTTTGATCCTGCGGGGCGTAGGGCTGTTCAACCCCGGGGGAAGATTGGTGCCAGGTTGCAGCCTTCTCTTGGAAGAGGAAGCGCATGGAAAAGAACAACCACGCCTGTCAAATGCGTGGTTGGTTCTCAGTATGACGTTGTTCTTTCCTGTTACTTCTGCTTGATATGAGCCAGGAACTCCTTGAATCCATCACCGTTATCCTGCGGTTCGTACTCAACAAGCGGGTAGTGTTCCATCACAAAGTCTATGTCCTTGTCTCCTCTGCCGGAAAGATTGACCAAAATCACCTTGTCCTTGGGCAATGTCTGAGCCAGCTTGATCGCATGGGCAACTGCATGGCTGGATTCAAGGGCGGGGATGATGCCCTCCATTCTGCTCAGCCCGTAGAAAGCTTCCACTGCCTCGCGGTCGGTTGCACTTTCGTAGATGACCCGCCCGATGGTATGCAGGTAACTGTGTTGGGGGCCGACACCCGGATAATCCAAACCACTTGCTATTGAGTACACCGGAAGAGCCTCTCCCTTGTCATCCTGGAGCAACAGGCTCTTGAATCCATGCAGGATGCCTACACTTCCCTTGGTAATGGTTGCAGCGTGATCGGGGGTGTCAAGACCCTTTCCTGCAGGCTCCACACCATAGAGTTTTACGTCCTTGTCGTCAAGGAAGGCACTGAAAATTCCCATGGCATTCGAACCACCGCCGACACAAGCGACAACCGCATCAGGGAGTGAATTGGTCATCTCCTGAATCTGCTTTCGGGCTTCAATGCCGACGACACTCTGGAAGTCACGAACCATCATTGGGAAGGGGTGGGGACCGACAACCGAACCAATGCAATAAATCTGGGTTACGGGATCCTGAAGATACGCCTCGAACGCTGCATCGACTGCATCCTTGAGCGTCTTGGTTCCCCTGGTCACCTCCACGACGGTCGCACCCAGAATCTTCATTCGGCTTACGTTCGGAGCTTCTTTCTTGATATCAATCGCACCCATGTAAATATCACACTCAAGACCGAGCAGGGCGGCTGCAGTGGCAAGGGCAACCCCATGCTGACCGGCACCGGTCTCTGCGATCACCTTCTTCTTTCCCAGCTTCTTGGCCAGCAGCGCTTCTCCGATACAGTGATTGATCTTATGTGCTCCGGTATGGTTCAGGTCCTCACGCTTGAGATAAATCTGAGCTCCTCCGACTGCTTCTGACAGCCGTCTGGCATGGTAGACCGGAGATGGACGTCCAACGTAATGTTTCTGGAGACTTGCCAGTTCGCTTAAAAATTCAGGGTCCTGTACGATCTGCTCATAGGCTTGGGTAATCTCGTCCATGACGGTCTGCAACTGGGGAGGAAGATAGGCGCCTCCAAATTCTCCGAAGCGTCCAGCTTGGTCGGGAAGATTGGTTGTATTGATTTCTTTGGTTATCGGGTTCTGCATGGGAATCTCCTTGTTGGATTCTGATGTTACTGTAGATAGAAACAGTCTGTCAACAGGGAATGCAAAAGTTTCTATAAAAAGAAACAATTCCCAGTGCAAAGAAAAACCCACAGGACTCATATGGCCTGTGGGCTTGCTCTTTGCTGCAGAAATGATATCTAGATTCCCAAAGCTTTCTTCACGGCTGCAGCATCGCGTACACCGACAGCCTTGTTTACTACCTTGCCGTCCTTGTAAAACAGAAGAGTAGGAATGGACTGTACGCCAAAGGTACCGGCAAGTTCGCCTTCCTCGTCTACGTTGACCTTGACAATCTTGGCCTGATTGGCGGTGATTTCCTTGTCCAGCTGCTCCAGGATGGTTCCCTGCATGCGGCATGGACCACACCAAGCCGCCCAGAAATCGACGACTACGGGGACAGTGCTCTTCAGGACTTCAGCTTCATATGTGCTCTTGGTTACATGTTTGATCATTCTATGCTCCTTGTTACTGTATACTATACAGGTGAATTCTTGTATCGTATAGATACATTACTACTTTTATTTGCTAACGGCAACTACTTGGGAGCGTTTTTTGATGCATCCGATCGTTGATTTGCATTGCGACACCATCTACGAACTCGCTCAAAAACAAAGTGGATGTCTCTGGGAAAACGAGGGACATGTCTCCCTCGCCTGGATGGACAAGGCTGGCAAAGTGACGACCTGCTTCGCCCTGTTCGTCGACAGCAAGCTTGGTGACTGCTGGCAGGCAGCCCAATACCTGCACCAGCGGTTCCTGCTGGAAATGCTGCGTAATCACGAACGGATCGTACAGGTCAGAACTGCAGATGAGGTGCGCACCTCTGCCCGCCATGGAGCAATCCTCAGCTGTGAGGAGCTGCAAATCCTGGAAGGGAAGCTTGAACGGATTGGGACGCTCGCCTCCTGGGGGGTTCGGCTTGCCACCCTGACATGGAACCATGAGAATGACTTCGGTTTTCCCCATCATCAAGTTGGCGGATTGAAAAGCCTTGGATTTGCAGCAATCGAGGAGATGGAGCGAAACAACATCCTGGTGGATGTCTCCCACCTCAACGACGAGGGCTTCTTTGACGCTGCCTCCATCGCCCGCAAGCCGCTCATTGCCAGCCACTCAAACTGCCGGACTGTGACCAATCACAGCAGAAACCTCAGTGACCACATGATCCGTGTCATCGCTGACAAGGGCGGGGTGGTGGGGTTGAATTTCTGCCCGTCGTTTCTCAGCGAGAATTGGAATACAAGCACCGTTGAAGCAATGGTACGCCATGCCGCTCATCTCAAACAGGTCGGCGGGAGCGCAGTGTTGGCATTGGGTACTGATTACGACGGCATTACAGGCGACATTGAGATCCCCCACTATGATGGATTGATCTTGTTGTGGCAGGCGTTGGAAAAGTCCGGGTTTACGGATTCCGATCTAGAGGGTATGTGGTATTCCAACGCTCTCAGGGTGCTTTCCTGAGGCTCTTGAGCAAGGTTTTATCCTCTTCTCCGACCAAGCGTGACTCTATGCACTTTTGGATGGCTTTGCGCCGAACCTGTTCGCCCAGGATGCCCGGATACAGATATGGCAGCGTCTTGCTTCGGCTGCTGCAGAATGCTGTGGCATAGGCCCATCCGAGGGCCATTACAACATAGTAGTGGGGATTGGAAACCGTGGCGAGTTCTTCCAGTGTTTGGTCGATCGAGGCAGCGTCAAGGTAGTAGTTCATCAAGCCTACAATGCCCAGCCTCTGGTCATAGGAATCTTGTTCACGAAGAAGTGAACACAAATACCGATAAAAGTCCGGTTCCTCTGTGAGATGGGAGAAGCATCCAGCAAGGTTGTCATTGGTCGCCCAACTCTCATTGAACGGCCTGAGCCTGTCCAAATACGAAAGGGCGGTTCGATACTCGAGCTTCAGCAAACCGAAAATCGAGAAACTGACTTGAATCTCTTCATACGACGGGTCTCGGTAGGAGAGAAAATCATCGAGAGCTTTGCTTTTTTCGCTCTTGGCCAACTCTTTTGCAAGGCTAGCAAGCTTGGGGGCACGTACACCGAGCACAGCACGGTCGCTTACCTTAAGTTTCTCGCTGAAAGCACGATACGAAGGCTCAGCAATCTCGCCGAGCCTTCGTTTGAGTTCCTGTTGATTCACAGAC
>NZ_DJGW01000107.1:39689-41592 GCF_002432845.1 Sphaerochaeta sp. UBA5836 | reverse complement strand
CGGGGCTTGGCAGCCTTGAAGTCGATGGCCAGGCGGTTGATCGAGAAGATTCCGCTCACCCCCTCTTCATAGGCTCCTTCAACATCGTCTCCGATATCCCCGACGATTGCAACCACAGGCACGTTGGCTTTCTTTGCACGTCTTGCGACTCCGATCACCACCTTGCCTCTGAGACTCTGGCCGTCAATCTTTCCCTCTCCGGTGAGCACCAGGTCGGCCTTGGTCAAAAGCTTGTCGAAGTTGACCGTTTCAAGTACCGTCTCGATGCCCATTTGCAGTTGGCTGGAGAAGAATGCAGCCATGCCGCCGCCCATGCCGCCCGCAGCACCGCTGCCGGGGATGGCTTGCACGTCGATGTTGCAATCACGCTCGATGACCTTGGCAAGACTCTGCATGTTTGCATCAAGAATCTTGACCATCTCGGGCGTGGCTCCTTTTTGGGGCCCGAAGATATGGGCTGCACCGGTGGGCCCGTAGAACGGATTGTCGATATCGCACATGGTGGTGATGGTGACGCCCTTGAGTGCAGGATCCAAGCCCGAGGTGTCGATGCTGTCAACCTTGCCAAGCGTGCCTCCGGTGGGAACGAAGGCTTTGCCGGCCTTGTCACGGAATACAACACCGCATGCAGCTGCAGCACCACAACCACCATCGTTGGTTGCACTGCCGCCGAGTCCGACAATAATGGTCTTGCAGCCGCTCTTGGCGGCATCGAGGATCAACTCGCCGACACCGTAGGTGGTAGTCAGGTCGGGGTGAAGTTCATCACCGACAAGCGGAAGTCCTGCACAGGCCGCCATCTCAATGACCGCTGTGTTTTTCTTGATCACCCCATAGAAACTTTCCATGGGGAAGGCGTAAGGGCCTTGGACGGTAAGAGATCTCTTTTCGCCTCCGAGAGCTTGCAGAAATGCGTCTACACTACCTTCTCCACCGTCGGCCACCGGAATGCTGGTAACCTGGGCATCTGGATAGTGCTGCTTGATTGCTTTGTCCATGATGGAACAGATTTGTTCGGAACTCATGGTTCCTTTGAAGGAATCGGGGATTAATAGGATATTCTTCATCGCGGGCTCCTCACTGGTGTGGGGGCCGAAGCCCCCGTGGTATCAGTATGTTACAACAAAATGAGGGATAAAAGCCAGATGAAAATGATGCTTGTCAAACCTTGCAGCAACGTGACCATCGTTTGGGTCTTATACCCATCCTCCGGCTTGAGCTTTCCAAAGTTGGTTACCACCCAGAAATAACTGTCATTGGCATGGGAGACCGTCATCGAGCCTGCCCCGATCGCCATGACTGTCAAGACAGCGGCCATCGGGCTTGCAAGCCCAAGGGCTGTCATCATGGAAGAGCTTTCGGCGATACTGCCCATAATGCCGGCAGTGGTGGTGATGGCTACTGTGGAGGAGCCTTGTGCTGTCTTGAGGATGGCCGAAATGAGGAACGGGAAGAAGATTCCGACAGTCGCCAAACCGGCTGCATGTTCCTGCATGTAGACGACAAAACCAGCGCTGGCAATGACTTTTCCCAATACTCCACCGGCAGCGGTGATGAACAGGATCGGGCCGACAACTTTCAATGTTTCGGTGGTCATGTTGTTGAAGTGTTTCATTTCGCTGCGTTGGACAAGCAGTAAAATGCCGAACAACAAGCCGATGGTCAAGGCGATGATCGGTGTGCCGATGAAGGCCAGGAAGCTGGCAGCGGCACCTTTCCACTTCAGAGCGGCGGAGAGCGAACCAAGGGCCATTGCAAGAATCGGCATGAGAATCGGGGCAAGGGCGAGGAATCCGTTGGGTAGGTCTCCAAAACTCTTGAGCAGGGTGTCGTAATCGACACCTTCATCATCTTCGCCCAAATCCTCTCCGCTCTTCACTCTCTTGCCGATGTAGTTGGCATA
>NZ_DJGW01000107.1:31611-39630 GCF_002432845.1 Sphaerochaeta sp. UBA5836 | reverse complement strand
GTTGTCCCCGATTCCCAAAGTTCCTGCAGCAGCTATCGGGCCCGGAGTAGGGGGAATGAGAACATGGCTGGTGTACAAACCGGCCGAAAGGGCTACGGTCATGGCAACCGACGAGAACTGGGTCTTTTTGCGAAGTGCCTTTCTGATGGGGTCGAGAATGACAAAGCCGCTGTCACAGAACACGGGGATGGAAACCACCCAGCCCATGATTTCCATGGCAAGCTGTGGATGCTTGCGCCCTACGAGCCGAACGACCATTTCGGCAAGTTTCAGTGCTGCACCGGTCTTCTCCAAGATAGTGCCGATGAGGGCTCCAAGGATGATGACGATACCGATGCTGCTGAAAATTCCACTGAAACCGGAACCTATGACACCAGGAATGTCTTTCAGGGGCAGGCCGATGACAATGGCAAGGAGCAGGGAGACTCCCATCAGTGCGAGGAACGGATGGACGTTCCATTTCGAGATGGCCAGGATCATGATCGCGATGGCGATTACAAACGTGATGATCAATGCAATTCCAGACATGAACAACCTCCTCATGGTTTTCATCCAGTATACCACCGGTATGGACAAAAGAAAGAACTATGTCGTATATCCAGTACCTAAAAAAAAGGATGAATTGAATCAGTTGCTTTACCATTTGTCATATGCCCAAGTACGATAAGATGATGCTAGACCCTTCTGAAAGGCAGGCTTTCAGTACCCTCTCCCTTGAGATGGTAGTCGAGAAATTCCCGTACCGCGGCATTGGTGATTTCCATGCAATAGCGAGGATCAACGCTGCCGGTACCCAGCAAGGAAGCAAGCAAGGGCGAAACGAGGGGGAGGTCAGTGAAATTCAGGTGCCCTGAACCGTTGACGACCAGCTGGAATGCCTTGGAAGCATGTTCCTGCATTCTCATATTTGCGTAGTCCAAGCCTATTGATTTTGCATCTTCGTAATGGCTTTCGTTGAATACATCCAATATCGGTTTGGGGTAGGGAACATCGGTCACTACCTCCTTTCCCTGCTCGAAACCCACGATTTCGCCCATCAGCGTACCGTCAAGTACAATTACTGCATCGATAGCATCGTCCTCGCGTCCAATCCACGCTGCGGTTGCACCACCCATCGAATGTCCGAGTACCCCGATTCGCTCGATATCCAACTGGTGAAAGACTTCGTTGGAGGTTGGAAGGGCAACCTGTTTCCTTATCTGATCCAGTACGAATGCCATATCGGAGGAGCGCAAGGCCATCCAATCTTTTTGTAGATGATAGAGTTCTTCACCTGTGATTTTTCCATTCTCCACATCCATGGCTGTTCGGATGAATCCGCTGTCGCCAAGGATTACCGTTCCATCCGCTTCTTTGGTCATGAATGCCTGATGCGTATGGTCGATGCTTGCAACGATATACCCGTTGCCAGCCAATTCCATGAAGGTGGAATGATTGCTCATTCTATAGCCGAAGGCACCGTGGGAAAATACGACCAAGGGGAAAGGTCCTTCCAATACGGGTGCATTCTCTTCTGCGGTGAGGGCAGGATACCAAAACTGTACAGTTACCTTGCGATAATCCGACTCAGCTGTGAACGAGTCCTCTCGGCTTTCATCAATCCAGGTATAAACCATTGTACCAACCGCATTGCTTGCGGTTCGTTGCAAAGGGGTGGAACGGGGAAAAAGAAGCAGCGGAATTACAGCCAACCCAAAAAGCATGGTGCCGCCCACCAGATTGCGAACAGCATTTCCTTTTTTCTGGGCTTTCGGTGATGTTCTCCGGAATAAGACAAGCAGTGAAATCAATGCCCTGATGGCAAGCAGAGCACCCAAGCCATACCACGCAAATCCCCATGGAATGATTCGAACAGTGACAAGCAGAACAAAGAGTAAGAAAAGAGTAATGCGTATGCGTGGAGTGTTTTGTCCCCAGCGTTCTCGATTTCTTGTTTCTGTGGCATACATCACCACTTCCAAGCCACATAGTCCAAAAAAAATACCGATAGCTAGCATTCAATTTCCTACCTTATTTCGTGTGCTGTGCAGTAAAAGCAATATGGGCCTCAGCGAGGATGCTCTCGGCCTCGCCAGGTTCCAATCGGACGAACCCGGTTGCGGCCATCGAGGCGATGCCATGGGTGAAAATGAACATTTTCATGTAGAAACGTTTTGCCGACTCCAAGCTGATATGCATCGCAGTCGATAGGTTTTGTGCGACCTCCAGATTTTCCGGATCATCATACATATGCGAAAATCCATGGAGGTCCATCACCTCGCTCATAAACAAGAGCCTGAACAGGTTGCTCTCATTGCGGGCGAAATTAATGTAGCATTCACCAAGTTTTCTAAATGAATCGCCGCCCTGCATTGCCTGTGCGGCATAGTGATCGAAATACTTGGCTGCATAAGCATGGAAAGCTTTCTTCAACTCATCCATGGTTTCGAAGCGGCTGAAAATTGGTTGCGTCGAACACCCAAGTTCTGCGGCCAGGCTGCGGGCGTTGACATGTTCGAAACCATGCTCCCGGGTAAGGCGGAACGTGGCTTCGAGAATCATTTCTTTGGTGATTTTCTGTCTTGGTGCCATTCTGTATCCCTCCTCAGTAAATAATAACAAAAGATATATAACATATGTAATATAGATAGGCGATACAGTCAATGCCCCGAGGGGCAAGTGGTAGGAATTGGATAGGTCAATGCTTCCAGAAGTGTTTTGAGAACAGGACGTAGACAGTGAAGAGCTCCAATCGGCCGACGAGCATGAGAAATGAGCAGAACCACTTGATCCAAGCGGGGAGGAAGGCAAAATTGCCGGTTGGCCCGACGTCTCCAAATCCGATGCCGATGTTGCCCAAGCAGAGGAAAGAGGCCGCAAAGCTGGTAAGTGGATCGGCTCCACTGAGCGAAATCACCACAGTTCCCACCACGCCGGTGAGGATGTACACACCGAAGAAGGTTGCGATGGATACCAACAGGTCTTCACGGAAGGTGGTCTGTCCCACCCTGACCTGGAAGACCCCCCTTGGGTGAATCCTGTGCTTTATCTGCGCCCTTCCCATCTTGAAAAGGGCTACGATGCGAATCACTTTTACACCACCGCCTGCTGATCCAGCCGATCCTCCTACGAAGAACAGCAAAAAGAGCAGAACTTGGGAGAAAGCGGGCCAATTGATGTAATTGGCGGTTGCAAAGCCTGTGGTGGTAAGAATGGATGCAGTCTGAAATGTGCTGTACCGCAGCGATTGGGCGAATGAAGCATAGGTGTTGGTGGAAAAAAGCTTCATCGCGGCCAGAAGCGATACCACCGCCCAAATGCCCAGGTACACCCTCAGCTCCCCATCCTTCAACACCGAAGAGATTTTTCCACTGAGTGCCTTATAGTACAGAGCGAAGTTGGCTCCGCTGATCAGCATGAACAAGGTGACTACAATGTCGACGTAGGCGCTTCCGAACGTTCCGATCGAGGAGTTTTTTACACAAAATCCTGCTGCAGCCATGGTGGAGAAGGTGACCGTTACGGCATCGTAGAGGGAAAGTCCTCCGAGCAAAAGCAGGATCGTTTCCATGCAGGAGAAGCCAATGTAAATGGACCAAAGAATCAGGGCGGTGTTTTTGATTTTCGGTGTCAGCTTGTCTTTGGTGGGACCAACCGATTCTGCTCCGACAAGCAGTGCCCCACTGACGCCCAGAGCCGGAAGCAGGGCCACGAAGAGCACGACGATTCCCATACCTCCAAGCCAGTTGGTCTGAGACCTCCAGAAGAGTATCGCCTTGGGCAGGCTTTCGATTTCAGGCAAAACAGTTGCCCCGGTGGTGGTGAAGCCGCTCATGATTTCAAAATATGCACTGCTGTAGTCGACATAGGCTCCGCTTGCCGCCAAGGGGATTGCAGAAAAAGCTGTTGAGATTATCCAGGTAAGGGTGACTACCAGATAACCATCCCTGGCATACATAGCCTTGCTTTTGGGTTGCCTGATCACCAGCAATATGGCGGAACAGAACATCGCAATGGCAAGGTATGCTATAAGAAAGCCTTGCAGAGCGTCTGCTTCCTGATAGTGATAGGCAAGACCGGTGGGAATGAGCATTAAGATACCGATGAAGAGCTCTATGTAGGCAAGCAGGCGAAGGTCAAGTCTCCAATTGATCATATACTGTTACCCGAAAAGCTTTTGAATGAATTCAGACGAATCGCGCATGACGGCCACCAATACGGTATCCCCTTCCTTCAGGGTGGTAAGGCCGGTGGGAATAGAGCTGTTGCCCTCTTTGTCGGTCACACCTGCCACAATGGCTTTCTTTCTCATATTGATATCCTTCAGTTGCTTGTTGCACACCAAGCTATCCTTACTGACGATGAATTCGTAGATTTCCAATTGGTCGTTGAACAACGAATGAACACTCGTTACACTCTTTCCTCTCAAATATCGGAGTAGAGATTCGACGGTGGTATCGGTGGTGGAGATGACAACATCGATGTCGAGATAGCTGGCCATACGTGTATAGTTGTTGTTCTGCTTGATCAAGGCGATCGATCGATCCACCCCGATGCGTTTGGCATAGCTTGCAGTAATGATGTTCAATTCATCGTTGTCGGTCAGTGCAACGAGCAGGTCATACGAGCCGAGCTGCTCCTCGGCCATAATATCCTCATCAGTGATGTCGGCCTTGATGACCAGGATTTCACGGAAGCGTTCGCTGAAAGAACGGCAGACCTCCTCATCCTGGTCTACGACTGCCACCTTGGACCGCATGGCCGGGCTCATTCGGTTCAGCAACGCTCTTGTTATCCTGCTGGCACCTACGAGCACCATGTTGTTCGGCCGTTTTTGCAGTTGTCCAACAGTCTTGAGAATGTCGGTGACTTCCTCTGATTCTGCTACAATGGATAGGGTGTCGCGTGCCTGGATGGTCGTATTGCCCGATGGGACGATGACCAAACCTCTGCGGTTGATGGACGCGATGACAAATTCAGCTTGAAGCTTGTTTCTCATCTCCGTGATGGTTGAGCCGACATACGAGCTGAATGGTTCAATGTAAAAATTATAGAGGAGCAACTTGGAATTGGAAAAGCCTAGAACGTTGCCATTGACCCCTTGTTCTATGATTTTGTAAATGGATTTAGCGGTTTCTGCATTGGGATTGACGATATAGTCGATACCCAGAAGGCCTTCCTTCAGTCCGTCGGCACCAGTGTATATGAGAGAACGGATTGCTGCTACTGTTTTTACCTGTGGATATGAGGAGGACACCAAACCGCAGGAGACGAGGTTTATCTCATCACTGTTGGTTACGGCGATGAACGCCTGTGCGTGCTCGATATCGGCTTCCATGAGCTTTGCAATATCGGTGCCGTTGCCCAGAATTCCCAAACAGTCAAGCTTGGTGACGGCACTTTCGATGCGTTCATGGGAGTTGTCGATCATCACCACATCCTTGCCATCGACGATCAACTGTTTCGCCAATCCCAACCCGCGTCTTCCTGCTCCCAGGATGATTACCTTCTTGCTCGTATCAAGCTCCTTCCTTTCCATTTTCAGGAAATTGCGATGCTACCCCATGATGATAGCAGAACCTTCCTAAAAGCTAAAGGCCTTGGGTTTGTTACGAATATAGGATACTAACTTGATATATAGTTAGGAAATAATGGAAATCAAATGCTTTTTCATATTTCTAGTTGACAAGATTTTCCATTTCCCCTATAGTTGGTAGGAAATTCGACGCAGGGTGGAGCAGTTGGCAGCTCGTCGGGCTCATAACCCGAAGGTCGTAGGTCCGAGTCCTACCCCTGCTAAATAGTTGGCTGATGAATGGACTGTTGAATGTACAAAGGTACACAGCAGGACGGTGATTCCTGATTCTACCAAGCTTTTGGGCAACTTGTTGAGGTGACATTGGTCACACGGCGGGTTGCCTTCCTTTTTTATTTGCCCTCATACTTTTGACAAGATTTGTATATGTTGATACAATACCAGAATATGGACGAAAACACGCCTGCACTTGCACTCGCGGTGGATGCCAAGCATTCACTTGCCGTATATGCCTATTCCTATCATATGGACATGCGCCTCACCATATCGCTGGAGAATGATGATTCGGTTTTTTCATCGGTTCATATCCAACCCATGTATTGTCCTTTTACCGGCAGGCGGGTTGGCAAAAGCAGCCAGGATGTCCAATCCTTGATCCAGGGACTCTCCCTCAAGGGTTCCAATGGGAAGCTGCTTTATCACTGCTGCAGACTGGACGGCTCTCAGCTGATTCTGCAAGTAGGCGAACAGAAGGCTTCTCTTGCTCTTCACTACGATATGCTTACCGGTAAGAAATACTGATAAAATACGCTTTGTTCCAGCAACAACCCTAACATTGCAATCTCTGTCCCATGCGGTATGATGAAAGAAAAGCCACAGCCAAGGAGCGTATTTTGCAGTCCAAGCAACGTTGCATCGGAATATTTACCGCCAATCTGGACGATGAGTACCAATCGGCGCTCTGGCATGCCATGGAGCAGGAAGCAAAGAAACGCAATATCGGTACGATTTCCTTTATTGGTTCCCGCCTTGGCTCGCCGATTGCAAGTGAAGCATCGTCAAACCTTGCCTACCATATCGCCAGCGAGAAGAATATCGACGGACTGATCATCATAGCTTCCTCGTTGGCCACCTTTTTCACAACAGTCGACTTGAACAAGTTCTTCTCCCCTTGGTCGGCATTGCCCCGGGTCTCCATCGGCATGAGGATGCAGGGAATGAGCGATATCACCGTGGAGGGCGAGGAGGGCATTGCCACACTGGTGCAACACCTGATCGAGGTTCACCACCGCCGCCGGTTCGCCATCCTTAAAGGGCCCGAAACCCATGAGGAATCGATACGAAGGCTGCATGCCTGCATCGAGGAGCTCAAGGCGCATGATATTGCAATTGAACCTGATATGATTATGCCCGGAACCTTTACCGATGTAGCCGGGCATGATGCAGTTCGGTATTTGTTGGACAATCATCGAACGTTCGACTGTCTTATCTGCCTTAATGACTGGATGGCCCAGGGGGCCTTGGAAGAGCTGGCTTCATTGGGGATCAAGGTGCCTGACGACGTGTCGGTCATCGGCTTCGATGGATTGGACCCGTCCCGCTATACGCTTCCCCCACTGACAACCGTCGTCCAGCCGCTCTATGAGATGGGCGTGCTTGCCATTGATGTACTGGACAGGATCATGGCGGGAGGGGAAGAGGAGCACATCACCCTTGCCTGTGAAGCAGTGATCAGGGAGTCATGTGGATGCAATCCCCATGTCAGCTATACCCCGGGTTTGCATGAACTGCCCAGCTATGCAACGGTATCGGAGCGACTGGCGGTGCAGGACCTGCTGCGCCTGATGCGCCTCGGCGATTATCATCAGATGATATTCCGTCTCAATCGGGCACTCGATGCAACCGCAAGCGAAAGCGGCTCGATGCACCGCTGGAATGAGTATCTTTCTGTAATAGAATACAAAACGAGTGTGGAAAGCGATTTGAGCCCAAAGACCCAGGCGATGCTCATCGGAGCCGCCCGGGCGTTGATCGGTGACAAGATCGGACGCTTTCAGGCAGCAAAGCGGGTGGCTGTCGAGAGCTCGTTTGACTCACTGCGCAAGGTGAGCGCCATGCTCAGCGGCACCTTCGAACTTGAGCAATTGATAATCAATCTCAAGCAAAGCCTCCATTTGTTCGGCATACACGAAGGGTATCTGGTCCAGTTCCTCAATCACTCCGATCAAGTGCAATTGTTGATGACCGTCCAGGACCTGGACAACGAACAGGCGTTTGCCGAGCCGTATCCGGCAGAGGAAATTCTTCCCCCGGTCTTGGGAAAGCAGTGGAAGCAACGACGCTGGGTCCTGCTCCCGCTTGTGTATACCGATGAGCCGCTGGGCTATTTGCTGGTTCCCTTCGGCATGGTGATGCCCGCTCTGTATGATGTATTGCAGGAGCAGGTTGGCAGTACCTTCAAAGGCTCGTTGCTGCTCGAGCAAATACGCAAGCATGAGAGAAAT
>NZ_DJGW01000107.1:1893-31560 GCF_002432845.1 Sphaerochaeta sp. UBA5836 | reverse complement strand
GAACCGAGCTTGAGCAGGAGGTCATGGAAATCTCAAATAAGACCATGGAACGAATCGGCCAGGACCTGCATGACGACCTGTGCCAATACCTGCTGGGCATCTCCTTGTTGGCGTCGTCCGCCAAGCAGCGGCTTTCGAACAAGGAAGGTGATCCCAAGGAAGATTTTGAGACAATCAGCAAACACCTGAGTGAGGCAATAAGCAAAATCAAGACCATCAGTCGCGGCTTGATGCCGCTCGACTTGGAGCCTTCGAGTTTCCAGAAGCGTCTGGAGGTCTTGGTAGCCGACAGCCTTCGATATGCCGAGGTGGAGATTGATGTGAATGTAGATCCTGCTTTCCATATCGAGGGTGCCGATCGGGAGCTCAACCTCTTTCGCATCGTGCAGGAAGCTCTCACGAATGTAATCAAGCATTCTCATGCACGCCATATAGAGATTTCATCCGGTAAAACCGTCAGCGAAACCGGAGAAACCTTGCTTTGCCTTACTGTAAGCGATGACGGGACCGGACTGCCCAAGAAACTGCAAAAGCGCGGACTCGGGCTGAGAATCATGCGCAACCGTGCAGCCATGGCTGATGCCCGGCTGTCCATCGAGAGCAGCGAAGAGGGTACGACAGTAAGCGTACTACTGAAGGAGAACCATGCATGAACCATCCTGTACGATTCCTCTTGGTCGACGACCACCCCTTGTTCAGGCAGGGTCTTGCCAGTGTCATAGAAAATGTACGCCGCTATACCGTGACCGCCGAGGCCACCACAATCTCTCAGGCTCTTTCGTTGCTTGAGTCCATCGAGGTGGATGTGGCATTGGTGGATATCTCCCTGCAGCAGGAGAACGGCCTTGAGTTGGTCAAGACCTTGAAAGCGACCCGCCCTGAGATTTCCTGCATCGTCGTATCGATGTATGACGAGATCATCTATGCCTCCAGCGCCCTGAAGGCGGGGGCGAAGGGGTATGTGATGAAGCAGGAGGCAGCGTCCTCGCTGCTCGATGCCATCGAGATGGTGCTCAAAGGAAAAATCTACCTGTCCAAGGACATGCGGGAACGCATGCTCGATACCATGCTTCTTCAGGACTCAAAGAAAGAAATCGATCTGGTAAAGTTGTTGAGCATCCGGGAGATGGAGGTGCTGCAGCTGCTTGGGCAGGGCTTCGGGGTATCGGAGATTGCACACAACCTCAACCTCTCGGTCAAGACGATCAACGTCTACCGGGACAACATCCGCCGCAAGTTGTCGATCGACGATGCAGGCTCGCTGCGCAGGTTTGCAATTCAGTGGGTCACAAGCAATGAACGGTGAAGAAACATAGGACAAATGTCCTAGTCAAAGTCAAGACAAACACCCAGTGTCATTCTCGCACCGCCTCTTTTAGCATGATGGTTGTAGGAGCCTCTGTTCAGTACAAGCGTTGTACGAAAGCAGGGCGGCCTGCATGGAAATCGTCCATATGTCTTGGACATATGCAATGTAAGGAGGAATCTGTATGAAACGGAACATGCGCATTATCGTCAGTATGCTGCTGATCGTCTGCATGAGTCTCTCGCTGTTCGCAGCCGGCCAGTCTGAAGCCGCCAAGGCTCCTGAGAGAAAGGTCATCAATCTTTGGAGCTTCACCGATGAAGTGCCCAAGATGCTCGAAAAGTACAAAGAGCTCAATCCTGATTTCGATTATGAAATCAACACCACCATCATCGCCACCACCGACGGTGCCTACCAGCCGGCACTCGACCAGGCATTGGCATCCGGTGGGAAAGACGCTCCCGACATCTACTGTGCAGAGTCGGCATTCGTCTTGAAGTACACCCAGGGTGATGCAGCTCATTTTGCAGCTCCCTACAAGTCTTTGGGCATCGATGTAGACAAGAAGCTCAAGGAAGCCGATATCGCTCCCTATACCGTAGAAATCGGAAGCAACAGCAAGGGCGAGCTCGTTGGTCTGGGCTATCAGGCTACCGGTGGTGCATTCATTTATCGCCGCTCCATTGCAAAAGACGTATGGGGAACCGACGATCCAGCAGTAATCAAGACCAAGGTCGGTCCGGGTTGGGAGAAGTTCTTCCAAGCTGCTGAAGACCTGAGAAAGAAAAATTACGCCATCATCAGCGGTGATGGAGACATCTGGCACGCCATCGAAGGCTCCTCCCCGAAGGGATGGATTGTCGACGGCAAGCTCTATGTCGACAAGACACGCGAGGATTTCCTTGACATTGCAAAGACCATGGTCGACAAGGGCTATCACAACGATACCCGTGACTGGACCGATGCTTGGTTTGCCGACATGAAAGACGCCGGTGCCAAGAAGGTGTTCGGTTTCTTCGGTCCTGCATGGCTCATCAACTACGTCATGGCCGGCAACAGCGGCGGAACCAAGCCCGGTGAAGGCACCTATGGCGACTGGGCCGTGTGCGAACCTCCGGTAGGCTTCTTCTGGGGCGGCACATGGGTTATTGCAAACAACAACAGCCCCGTCAAGGATGCAGTGGGCAAAATCATCGAGTGGATCACGCTCGACAGCTCCGACACCGGTCTGCAGTATTACTGGGCCAACGGAACCCTCAATGGTCCCGGCGGAACCAAGGACACTGTCGCCTCCGGCACGGTCATGAAGAAGAGCGACGGCACCTTGGCATTCCTGGGTGGACAGAATATGTTTGACGTATTCGTACCCGCAGGCGCTTTTGCTACCGGAAAGAACAAGACTCAGTATGATGAGACCATCAACATGTACTGGCGTGACCAGGTTCGTTCCTACAGCGCAGGCAACAAGAGTCGAGCAGCTGCCCTGGCCGATTTCAAGAAGCAGGTTGCTGACAACCTCGCGATCAGCGCCTATTAAGGGAGTGTTGACTTCCAGGTGCGGGCTGTCCGGCCTGCACCTGGATTCTTCTGCAAAACAGCATCGCTAGGATGGAAATTCTCTTTTCCTGCAGGCTTCGATGCACCCTGACACTTACTGGAGGAACAACGCCATGCGCAAGAAAGGCATCAACTATGCAAAGTACGGGTACTACTTTTCCATCCCATTTGTGCTTGCCTATCTCATTTTCTCGCTTTACCCGACCATTTACACCGTAATCATCGGATTCACCGACCTCAGGGGCCTGGGACGCACTACATTCACCTTTCTTGACGATCCCTTTGAGAACTTCAAATTGATCCTTGCCAATGATACGTTCAAGAAATCCGTGGTGAATACTGCGGTGATTTGGATCATGAACTTCATTCCCCAAATCCTGCTGGCTCTGCTGCTCACTGCCTGGTTCACCAACCGCCGCTTCAAGGTCAAGGGCCAAGGCATCTTCAAAGTGTTGATTTACATGCCCAACATCATTACTGCGGCTACCATAGCCATCTTGTTCAACTCCCTCTTCGGCTATCCCAAAGGACCGGTGAACGACTTGCTCATGACCTTGGGAATCCTCGATGCTCCTGCCAATTTCCATATGCAGGAATGGACTTCAAAAGGCGTTGTCGCCTTCATCCAGTTCTGGATGTGGTATGGCAACTCCATGATCGTGCTCATTGCAGGCGTGCTGGGCATCAGTCCAACCCTGTTTGAGGCTGCCGAGGTGGATGGCGCCACCCCGACCCAGATTTTCTTCAAAATCACTCTTCCGCGATTGAAAACCATTCTGCTCTATGTCCTGATCACCAGTATGGTCGGCGGTCTTCAGATGTACGATATCCCCAAGCTCTATCTATGGGGAGGACCGGATAATGCCACCCTTACTGCAAGCGTCTTCATCCACAATCAGGCCTTCAGCGGCAGCTATCTCTACAATCGTGCTGCTGCGGCAAGCATGCTGATGTTCTTGATCATCGTCGTCCTCTCCATTGCGATGTTCTATCTCATGCGCGACAGGGGCGAACAGAAACTCAGAAAACAGGAACGGGCACGCGTGCGTGTATTGAAGCGGGAGGCATCGGTATGAAAAGCTTGAAAACCTCAACCAACATAACCAAGACAATCATTTATGTCGTGTGTATTTTTCTCTCGATTTTAAGCATCTTCCCGTTCTGGCTCATGTTTGTGAATGCAACCAGGAGTACGTACCAAATCCAACAGAACTCTGTTGCTTTGTTTCCTTCCACTTTCCTGTTCAGCAACTGGAAAATTCTCAATGGCAAGAGCTTCAATGCGGCAGTCGGCTTCATGAACTCGATGCTGGTAAGCAGCGGAGCAACGCTTTGTGCAGTCTACTTCTCCTCGCTTACCGCCTACGCATTGGTGGCGTATACCTGGAAACTTCGCCAGCCGTTCTTCTCCTTCATCCTGGCGATCATGATGATCCCGGCCCAGGTTACCGGCATTGGTTTCTACCAGATGATGTATAAAATCGGGTGGGTCAACAGCCTTTGGCCCCTGATTCTTCCCTCCATTGCTGCCCCTGCGATGGTCTTTTTCATGCGTCAGTATCTCATGGCAACGCTGTCGTTGGATATCGTGAATTCAGCCAGAATAGACGGGGCGGGCGAGTTTTATACCTTCAACCGCATAATTTTGCCGATCATGAAGCCTGCAATGGCCACACAAGCAATCTTTACGTTTGTGACAAACTGGAATAACCTGTTCATTCCGATGATCATTTTGACCAGAAGGGAAAAGTATACCATGCCGATCATGGTAAGCCTGCTGCGTGGTGATATCTACAAAACTGAATACGGTTCGGTCTACTTGGGCTTGGCTCTTACGGTATTGCCGCTGTTTGTCGTCTACTTCCTGCTCAGCAAGTACATTATTGCCGGCGTTGCACTCGGGGCGCTGAAGGAGTAGGAACCTCTATATTGTTACAAGGAGTTCGGATGTATGCAGCAGAATAGGGAACGGGCGCAGCAGCTCTTGCACAGCATGACCATCGAAGAGAAGGTGGCCCAACTTGTATCCGCCTGGCTGGAAATACGCGAGGACGGAAGTTTCTCCGTTCGAGAGTATGGACAGAAGGATCAACGGGCCGGTGATGTATGTCAAGAGGTGTTGGGCAAGGGCGTCGGCCAGCTCACCAGACCGTTCGGTACCATGGCCAACGATCCGCGCAAACAGGCAAAAGCCATCAATACACTCCAACACTACTTGGTGACGCAGACCCGCTTGAAAATTCCAGCCATGCTGCATGAGGAGTGTCTGACCGGGGCGATGGTCAAGGGGGCCACCGTCTTCCCCTCGGCACTGAACTATGGTGCAACCTGGGACCCTGATTTGATCGGGCGTGCCGCCTCTACCATCGGCGATGAGCTGAGGAGCCTGGGAATCCATCAAGGGCTTGCTCCTGTACTGGATGTCGCCCGCGATGCACGCTGGGGACGCCTGGAGGAGACGTTCGGCGAGGATCCCTATCTATGCGGCGTCATGGGCATCAAGTACGTGAACGGCCTGCAGGGACCGAATCGCACGCCTTTGGCAACACTGAAGCACTTCGTCGGCCACTCGTTCAGCGAGGGGGCGCGCAACCATGCTCCGGTGCATTGCGGGATGCGGGAACTTTGCAACACCTTCGCCCTTCCGTTCGAAATGGTTGTCCGCAACGCCCGGCCGGGGTCTGTAATGCCTGCCTATCATGATATCGACGGCATTCCCTGTACCAGCAATCACAGCCTGATAACGGACCTGCTCATAAAGCAGTGGGGTTTCGACGGCCTGATAGTCGCCGACTATGAGGCAATTGTACAGTTGGTCAACGACCACCATGTCGCCAATGACATGGCCGAGGCCGCTGCCTTGGCTTTTAATGCCGGCATGGATATCGAACTGCCGGGCTTCACCGTTTTCAAGGAAGGACTCATTGAAGCCCTCTATCGCGGGTTGGTGACCGATGCGGCTCTGGACCGGTCGGTGCTCAAGGTCCTGGAAGAGAAATTTCGTCAAGGCCTGTTCGAAAAACCCTACATCCAGGAGGACTCAATCGAAATTGGTTCTGAAAAGAATCATATACTTGCCAGGGAGGTGGCGGAAAAATCGCTGGTGCTGCTGAAAAACGATGGCACCCTGCCGTTGAAGAGGGGGATGAAAATCGCCCTCATCGGCGCTCTGGCCGACCACCCCTATGCGATGTTCGGAGGGTATGCCGCGCCGGTGCACTTGCAAGGCTCCCATGGTCCGAAGGAGACCGTTCCGGTGTTGGCAAAGACCATACGCTCAGCCTTGGAAGAGGTGATGGGACCGGACAACGTGTTGTTTGAGCCCGGCTGCATGCTCTATGAAAGCAATGTCGAACGCGCAATCTTCTTCCCCGGGGACGTGCAAAAAGAGGAAGGTGGGAATGCTCATGAGCTGAGCAGCGATCTGAGCAGGATCAAGCTGGCTTGCGAGGCCAGCAGCAAGGCCGATGCAACCGTCCTGGTTGTCGGTGACCTGGCGGGCCTGTTCGGGCAGGGGACCGTTGGTGAAGGCTCCGATGCATCAAGCTTCACTTTGCCCGGGGTGCAGGAGCAGTTGATGAACCAAGTTCTGGAAACCGGCAAGCCGGTTGTCGTTGTTCTTGTCAGCGGCCGACCCTACACCATGCATAAGGCGGTACGTGATGCCAGTGCGATTCTAGCCGCCTGGCTTCCTGGAGAAGGCGGGGGTGAGGCGATCGCCCGGACCCTTGCCGGATTGAACAACCCCGGCGGCCGTACTCCACTTTCCTTCCCCAAATCGGTAGGGGCCATGCCGTATGCGTACAACCATCACAAGAAAGCAGGCGGACTGCCGACCCAGAAGCAGTTCGGCTGCCTGTTCCCCTTCGGTCATGGGCTCTCCTACAGCCGCTTTGCATGGTCTGACTTCCAGGTTGAGCAAAGCCAGATTTCCACGAGCGGTGAATTCAAGGTAAGCCTGCACGTGGAGAACACCGGCCCTGTCGGCGGTGATGAGGTAATTGAGCTCTACATGCACGACAAGGTAGCCTCGATAGTCCGGCCGGTGAAGGAACTGAAGGCGTTCGCCCGTGTGAGCCTGCAGCCGGGAGAGAAGAAAAAGGTGCTGTTCACCCTTCCTGCAGACCTCTTCTCGTTCATCGGGGAACGCATGGAGCGGGTGCTTGAGACCGGAAGCTTCGACCTGCTTGTCGGAAAAAGCAGCGATGATATCGTCTTTGCCAGTGAACTATCAATCCTTGGTGAGAATAAAATACTTCCCAAATCGTGGCGCTGTCTCTCCTCTGTTTCCATCGTTTCGGTGTCTTGATTCTCCTTTTTGTTGTTTTTACCTCCACGTTTGGCAACTTGTCTGATAGGTCACGCAATCAGGCAAGTTGCCTCTTTTCTTGCTTGCGGCCTTGCATTCTCCCATGGGTGGACTATGATGGAAGCAGGTACCAAAGGAGTTGGACACGATGATACGGAAAGCACTCTTTGCAGGATCTTGGTATCCTGCCGATCAGCAGACACTCAAGCTTCTCATCAGCGAATCGATTGAGACGGTGCTCAAGAATACTACGTACCAGCACTGTCCATGCCGGTTTGCCGTGCTTCCCCATGCAGGGCTGTTTTATTCGAAGACAGGCATCGCCCCCTTCTTCGCTGCAGACCTCTCAAAAATCCAGAGGCTGGTCGTCCTCGCCCCAAGCCATTATGCGAACCTCAGTCCTGACTGTCTGGTCAGTGCACCTTTGGATGGTTTGGAGACACCGCTCGGCATGTTGGAAAGTCAAAACCTGGACAACGCCCAAGATAAGTACTTCTCAGCAATCCAGAGCGAGCATGCCTTGGAGATGGTGCTTCCCTATATTGCGAGCCTTTCCCCTCGGCCAAAGGTGACCCTTGCCCTGATCAGTCACTTCTCCCAACCTCAGGCGGTGAAGTCCATCGGTGATGCTCTGGTTGCACAAGTAGGGGAAGAGGAGATCAAGGCAGGAAGGACCGCCTTCATCGCCAGCAGCGATTTCACCCATTACGGCCCGCGTTTCGGGTATACCCCGTACCAGAGCGGTGCTCCGATGCGAGTCAGGGAAGATGATCTGGCACTTTCCCACCTGCTGTGCGAAGGGCGCATCGAAGAGGCTTTTGCCTTCTGCTCCTCAAAACGAAGCACGGTATGCGGCTATGCTCCCGCCATGGTGGTCAGCTACATTGCCAGTCGCATGCAAAGCAGGGGGTGGGTAGCCGATTACTACACCTCCTTGGATATCAGCTCATCGCCTGATGCAAATTTTGTCGCCTATTCAACCATCCTGTGGAGGTAATATGCAGCACGTGGTGCAAAAGGAATTGTTGGCGCTCGCCCGAGAAGCCATTACAAGCACACTCCTACATGGTCAGATGCCGTTGTACGAGAAACTGAAGGCCGCCAACGAGAGGCCGTACAATCTGGAAATGGGTTGCTTCGTCACCCTGAAAACCAAGGAGGGGAATTTACGGGGCTGCATCGGAAACCTGTGGGGCAAAGGCCCCCTTTTTCAGGAGATTCCCTCGCTTGCCCGTCAAGCGGCCTTCAGCGACCCCCGGTTTCATCCGGTGAATAAGGATGAATTGGACCATCTGGTCATTGAGATATCCCTCTTGAGCAGCATGCAGAGCATCGATGACTGGACAGCCATACGGGTGGGAATCGACGGGGTGCTGCTCACCCACGGCTATCATCGTGCAGTCTTTTTACCCCAGGTAGCAAGCGAACAAGGATGGGATCTGCCGACCATGTTGTCAAACCTCTCCCTCAAGGCGGGCTTGTATCCTCAAGCGTACCTCGATAGAGCCTGCCGTTTTGAAGTCTTCCAAGCGGAGGTGTTCGGTGAAGAGCCGTTGTGATTTTTGTTACCACCACTGCACTCTGGACGAAGGTCAAAGCGGCATCTGTTCGGTAAGAACACTTGAGCAGGGCCGGATCGTGACCAAAGCGTACGGGCACCTTGCAGCCTTGGCCGTCGATCCGGTGGAGAAGAAACCGCTCTACCATTTTCTTCCGGGAAGCAAGACGCTGTCGCTGGCGATGCCCGGTTGCAATCTAGCCTGCGACTTTTGTCAGAATTACACCATCAGCCAGAGCTCTTATCATCAACATCAGGCCGGCGAGGCAATCGACACAGCTGCGCTTGTGTCGCTGGCTGTAGAGCGCAACTGCCCCTCGATCAGCTTTACCTACAGCGAACCGCTTGTCTGGCAGGATTATATGCTTGAGGTTGCCTCTTTGGCCAAGAGCAAGGGTCTTTCGACCATCATGGTGACCAACGGCACCTTCAGCGAAGAAGCCCTCGAGCGGATTTTCCCCCTGATCGATGCCTGCAACATAGACCTCAAGGGTGATGAGAGCTTCTATCGACGGCGATGCAACGGCAGTGCAAAGCCGGTTTTGGATGCCATCGAATACCTTGTCGGCAAGAAAGCGCATGTCGAGGTCACAACCATGGTCATGGAAAGCGAGCATGATGAGGCCCACATCCGCGCACTGGCAGGCCAACTGGCCGGGAGGGGGGTGCAGGTGTGGCATCTCAGCCGCTACTTCCCCCGCTACCTTGCAACCGATCCTGCAACTTCTGAATCCTATCTGCAGCAGATGATCAACACAGTCTCGTCCTTCGGCATCGACTATGTGTATGCCGGCAACTCCGAGCAAAAGCAGGCCACCTTCTGTCCCCGGTGCCACGCCCAGGTGGTGTCCGACAGACGACATGCTCCCATCCGGTATGACAAGACACTGAAAGAAGGCAGATGCAGCGCCTGCAATCAGGAAATCTACGGCCGTTGGCCATCCTGACATACACAACCATTTTCTGCTACACTCAGCTTTTCGAGGAGTATCTGGTGGTAAAACTGAGTGGTGTGACTGTGGCTTATGGGGATCGTTTCATTCTCAAGGACGCAGATTTTCTTATAAAAAATGGTGACAGGATCGGATTGGTGGGCCCAAACGGCGCCGGAAAGACAACCCTGCTGCGGGTGCTCGCCGGTGAGGAGCAGCCCGACAGCGGTCAGGTACTTGTCGACAACAATACCGTCATAGGGTATTTCAGCCAGAATGTCGGGGAGATGCAAGGCCGAAGTGCATTGATGGAAGTCATTGCGGGCTCGGGCTCGGTCTATGAGATCGGTTTGGAGCTCGAGCGGCTCGAACACCGGATGGCTGATGCCGACCAAGCGTTCAGCGATGCGGATATGGAGCGTTACGGGCAGCTTCAAACTGAGTTTCTTGCACGTGACGGGTATGACTTGACCCAGCGCAGCGAGGAAATTCTCACCGGCCTGGGTATCGGCCCCGACCGGTTCCATGAACCGGTTGAACACTTCAGCGGCGGCTGGAAAATGCGTATTGCCCTGGCCAAGATCCTCGCCCTGAATCCCGATGTGCTGCTGATGGACGAGCCGACCAACCATTTGGACCTTGAGTCGATCATCTATCTGGAATCGTGGCTCGCATCCTTCAATGGTGATGTGGTGATGACCAGCCACGACCGCCAGTTCATGACCCGCATCTGCAAGCGCACCGTCGAAGTGGCGAACGCTCAGGTGACCAGCTACAGCGGCGACTACGATTTCTACATCCGCGAGCGGGAGATCAGGCGCGAGCAACTGATCGCAACCTACAACCGCCAGCAGGCAAGGTTTGCCAAGGACGAGGAGTTCATCGCCAAGTTTGCAGCCCGGGCAAGCCATGCATCCTTGGTGCAGTCCCGGATAAAGGCATTGGAAAAGATCGAGCGGATCACCCTTCCTCCCGAATCGAAGATCATGCACGTGCAGTTTGCACCCTGTCCGCGCAGCGGAGACCAGGTGGTGGTCCTCAAGGATTTGACCAAGCGTTGGCCGAAAGCGCAGGGTGGGGAGCATACGGTTTTCGAGCATATCAGCGGGGTGGTCATGCGGGGCAACAAGATTGCCTTGACCGGCATCAACGGAGCGGGCAAATCAACCCTTCTGAAGGTTATTGTCGGGCTTGCAGAGGCTTCGGGCGGGGAAGCCACCCTCGGAGCCAGTGTGAATATGGGCTACTTCAGCCAGTACTCCAGCGATGTGCTCGACCCGAACAAGACCATTTTTGAAGAGGTGTTCGATCGGGTTCCCCTGTCCACCATCCCCGCCATCCGCTCGATGCTTGGTTCCTTTCTCTTCAGTGGCGATGACGTAGACAAGAAAATCGGGACGCTGAGCGGGGGTGAGAAGAGCAGGGTGATGCTGGCCTGCATGCTGGCGGTTCCCGTGAATTTCTTGGTATTGGACGAACCGACCAACCACTTGGATATCCAAAGTCGTGAAGTGCTGCTTGACGCCCTTTCACGCTTTGAAGGTACGCTGATGATCGTCAGCCACGACCGGTACTTTCTCAAGCACCTGGCCAACCGAGTGTTCGAGTTGGATAAAGGGATGCTCAACATCTATGAAGGTGACTATGCCTATTACCTGCACAAGTCAGGTAGGGAGTGACAAGAATGAAAGCCATGCAAGAAGAGTATGTGAAACGAGCGATGCAGTTGCGTAAAGAAGGCTGCAACTGCGCCCAGGCTGTGGCCTGCACCTTCTGCGACGAGGTGGGATTGAGTGAACAAACCCTTTTCTCGGTGATGGAAGGCTTCGGCGGGGGGATGGGTGCCCATCAGGCTACCTGCGGCGCTGTAAGCGGGGCGGTGGCCGTCGTAGGGCTGCTGACCAGCAAAGGCAGCGTCGAGGCGGGGACGAAAAGTCTTTCCTACAGCCGGTCGGCGGCAATCCTGACAGAGTTCCTGGACAAGAACGGAAGTCTGGTATGCAAGGATCTGCTTGGCGATGAAACCGGCCATGTGTTGCAAACATGTGACGGATGTGTTGAGGATGCTGTACGCATGGTGCATAATTTGTTGCAAAAAGCGATAAAAGAAAACAACTAAGTGCATAACCACAACATACATGGTTGTTATGTGCAGGTTTTGTTGCATAACCACTTGTATAACTATGCAATTTTGGCTATCGTACGCCTATGCAGACAGAGCGAAAACAAGTTGCCCTCCTCCTGGGAAGCGAGAACGACCTGAGCTTGGTACAGCCGGCCATCAAGGTACTTGCAGAACTGGAAATCCCCTATGCTGTACGGATCCTTTCAGCGCACCGACTCGGTGAAGAGGCTTGCCGATTCGCTTCTGAGGCACGAAGCGAGGGTTTCGGGGTTCTGATAGCCGCTGCAGGGAAAGCCGCCCATCTTGCGGGCACGCTTGCAAGCAGAACCCTGCTGCCGGTCATCGGGCTCCCGCTTTCCGCCTCTCTAGGCGGATTGGATGCCTTGCTTTCGACTGTTCAAATGCCAAGCGGGTATCCGGTGGCCACGGTTGCCATCGACGGGGCGGCCAATGCAGCCTTGCTTGCCGCCCAAATCCTGGCCTTGTCCGACCCAAAGCTGCTTTTGCGGCTCGAGGCGGCAAGACAGGCAGGCCAGGAAGCAGTGCGCGAAGCCGATAGGAGAATTGCGAAGAGCTTTATGTAGATAAGGCTCTTTTTTATTGCAACAGGGGGAAGCGATGCAAAAGCTGTCCATGCTCTATGAAGGAAAGGCGAAACGGGTGTATGAAACCGACCAGAAGGGTATCTATATTGTTTCATACAAGGATGATGCAACTGCGTTCAACGGCAAGAAGAAAGGCTCGATTCTCGGAAAGGGAGCGATCAACAACCAGATTACCAATCACCTGATGCAGCTGCTTGCAAAGCAAGGCATTCCCACCCACTTCGTCGCCCAGCTCTCGGAAACAGAAACCGCAGTCAAAGCTGTACGAATCATTCCTTTGGAAGTAATCGTGCGCTCGATTGCTGCAGGGTCGCTGTCACAGCGGTTGGGTCTTGCTGAAGGTACCAAACTGGCAAGCACCGTCTTGGAATTCTGCTACAAGCGTGACGACCTTGGGGACCCCTTGGTCAACTCGAGCCACATCAAGGCGCTCGGTCTTGCCACCGAAGAAGAGCTTGCGCTCATCAAGCGCTACAGCCTTGCGATCAACGACATCCTCAGCGCCTACCTTGCGAAGGTCGGCATCGCATTGATCGACTTCAAGCTGGAGTTTGGCATAACTGACGATGGACAGCTGGTGCTTGCCGATGAGATCAGCCCCGATACCTGCCGGTTCTGGGATATCAAGACCGGCAAAAAGCTGGACAAGGACCGGTTCCGCAGGGATTTGGGGGATGTGGAAGAGGCATATCATGAAGTGATGCAACGCCTTTTGGGGAGACAGTGATCGTGGGTGCCCTGAAGGAAGCCTGCGGCCTGTTCGGCATCAGCTCGGCGCACAAGGAACCTATCGGCCTTGCCTGTCACTACGGCCTGTATGCCTTGCAGCATCGAGGCCAGGAGGGGTGCGGCATTGCGCTGAACACCAACGGGCAGCTGTCGGTGTACAAGGACATGGGCTTGGTGCATGAAGTGTTTCCCAGTGCCCTGGCCTTTGACGAGGAGCATACCCGGATGGCCATCGTGCATACCCGATACGGTACAAGCGGGGAGCGGTCTCGTGAGAATGTGCAGCCGCTTTTGA
Organism: Sphaerochaeta sp. UBA5836; assembly: GCF_002432845.1. Taxonomy (NCBI): domain Bacteria; kingdom Pseudomonadati; phylum Spirochaetota; class Spirochaetia; order Spirochaetales; family Sphaerochaetaceae; genus Sphaerochaeta; species Sphaerochaeta sp. UBA5836. The sequence goes on along the minus strand of NZ_DJGW01000107.1, from coordinate 18,144 downwards.
TTCGGCACCATATCGGCAGCATGGCGATCGCCCACAACGGGAACCTGACCAACGACGAGTCGCTGCGTTCGCAATTCGAAGGGGAAGGCTGCTTGTTTCACACCACCAGCGATACCGAAGTCATTGCCTACCTGATTTACAAGCATCGCCTGACGACTGCCACCATCGGTGAGGCGATCGAGAAAGCGATGGCGGAATTGGAAGGGGCCTATTCCTTGTTGATCATGACATCCTCCCAACTCATCGCCGTGCGCGACCCTCACGGTTTTCGACCGCTGTGTCTGGGAAAGTTGGATGACGGGTATGTGTTTGCCAGTGAGAGCTGTGCACTCGATGCGGTGGGGGCGGTCTTTGTACGAGACCTGAAGCCCGGCGAAATTTGCATCGTTGATGCCAAGGACCAGAACATGACCAGCTCGCTTGTGCATGCAAACAAGGTTGCAAGCAGCCTGTGTGTTTTTGAGTTGATCTACTTCGCCCGCCCCGACAGTGTAATCGATACCATCAGCGTCCATCAGGCGCGCATCAGAAGCGGTTGTTTCCTGGCTTTGGAACACCCCTGCCAGGCGGACGTGGTCATCGGTGTACCCGACAGCGGCATCGATGCGGCCATCGGCTATTCGCGTCAGTCGGGCATTCCCTACGGCATCGGCTTCATCAAGAACAAGTACATCGGGCGCACGTTCATCCAACCGAAGGCCGGCGATCGTGAGAGCGGGGTCCGCATCAAGCTCAATCCCGTTGCTTCCACGGTCAGGGGCAAGCGGGTGGTGCTCATCGATGACTCCATCGTTAGGGGAACCACCAGCAAGCGCATCGTCCGGCTGCTTCGGGAGGCGGGAGCGGTGGAGGTTCACCTCCGCTCCTCGGCTCCCCCGTTTCTGCATCCCTGCTATTACGGAACGGATATTGATTCGCGCAAGGACCTACTTGCCTGCAAGTATGATTTGCAGCAGATGAAGTCGATCCTCGATGTCGATTCCTTGGGCTTCCTGCTTCCCGAGCAGGTCGTCAAACTCAGCGACCATCCCGGCATCGGGTTTTGCAGTGCATGCTTCACCGGCGTGTATCCAAGTGCGGTGCCCAAAGGAGCAACGTATGCACAGTGACAGTTACAGCACCCGGTATGAAGAAGCCGGAGTGGATATCAGGCGGGGCTATCAGGCGGTCGAGTTGATGAAAAAGCATGTCGCTTCCACGTATACGAGCGGGGTGGTTTCGGATTTGGGAGGGTTTGGAGGTCTGTTTGAGCTGGATGTGAAGGATACTCCCAATCCGGTGTTGGTCTGTGGTACCGACGGGGTGGGGACCAAGCTCAAGATTGCTTTCGCCCTCGACCGCCACGATACCATCGGCATCGACTGCGTGGCGATGTGCGTCAACGATGTCATCTGCTGCGGGGCCAAACCGCAGGTTTTCCTGGATTATATCGCCTTGGGGCATCTGGATCCTGCAAAGGTTGAGCAGATCGTCAAGGGAGTGGCTGAAGGCTGCAGGCAGGCAGGCTGCGCCCTCATCGGGGGGGAGACCGCCGAGATGCCGGGCATGTACCAGGGTGGGGAGTACGACCTGGCGGGTTTTTGCACCGCATTGGTGGACAAGAGCAAAATCTTCGACAATGCAAGCATTACAGAGGGCGATGTCCTCATCGCCCTTCCCTCAAGCGGGGTGCATTCCAACGGATTTTCCTTGGTCCGTCATATCTTCGGTTTGGACGGCAATTCTGAAATTCTCCAGGAGGTCTACCCTGAGTTGGGAACCACCCTGGGCGAGGCATTGCTCAAGAGCACGCGCATCTATGTCGATGAGGTGCTTGGTCTTGCACGACAGATCCGCATCAAGGGGGCCTCGCACATCACCGGAGGCGGCTTTTATGAGAACATCCCCCGCTCGCTTCCTTCCGGCCTGGGCGCCAGGATACGAAGAAGCGACGTGCGGGTGCTTCCGATATTCACCCTTTTGCAACGTGCGGGTTCGGTCAGCGAGCACGATATGTTCAATACCTTCAACATGGGTGTGGGGATGGTTCTCTTTGTCGGCAAGGAGGATGTTCGGACGGCTTTGGATCTGCTTGCAGGCTCCTATGTGCTGGGTGAGGTGGTTGCAAGCGACAAGGCATGTGTTCTGGTATGATACGTATAGCGGTTCTGGTCAGCGGCGAAGGCAGCAATCTGGAGGCTCTCCTGGATTTCGAGAAGCGGGGTGGAAACCCTGATGGGCGTATTGTCCTGGTGATCGCCGATCGAAGCTGCAGTGCCCTCGATCGTGCAGCGGGGCATCGGGTGACGGCCTTGATGTTGGACAGGCAGGCGTTGGGAAAAAAGGAGTTCGAAAGATCGTTGCTTGCCGGCTTGGAGCAGCACCGCATCGACCTGGTGGTTCTTGCAGGCTTCCTCACGATTCTCTCGGAGAAGGTGACCGAGCGGTATCGGCGGCGGATCATCAATATCCATCCCTCCCTGATACCCAGCTTCTGTGGAAAAGGGTATTATGGGGAGCGTGTTCATCAGGCAGCCCTCCAGCGCGGGGTGAAAGTCAGCGGGGCCACCGTGCACCTGGTCGATGAGGTTGCCGACGGCGGACCGATTTTGAGCCAACAGGCAATAGAAGTGCTCGATGATGACACTCCTTCTTCCTTGGGCCGACGAATTTTAGAGCAGGTGGAGTGGAAACTGCTTCCGAAAACGGTTGCCTCCTACTGTCTGTACATGGAGAGAAACATGAGTTTATCGCAGAAACTGGCAGAGTGCAGGTACCCCGGCAGGGGAATCGTGTGCGGCATGAACGAGAGGGGGAAGGCAATCATCGCCTACTTCATCACAGCCCGCAGCATTCACAGCAAGAACCGTGCCCTGGTGGCCGAAGGCGATACGGTGCGGACCAAGGCCGTTGACGAGAGCCTGCTTGTCGATCCCTCCTTGATCATCTACCGTGTCATGGACAGGTTGGGCAACGATATGGTGGTTGCCAACGGGGACCAAAGCGATACCATTCTCGATGGCTTGCGACGAGGCCTGGATATGCAGCAATCATTGCAGAGCCGTACGTTTGAGCCGGATGAGCCCAACTATACCCCGCGCATCAGCGCTCTCTTCCATCTGGGGACGGACCCGTTCTACGAGCTGTCCATCCTCAGGCGGTCGGCGGATGGAAGCATCGACCGTTCCTTCTATACCTATTCGGACGTACGGTTGGGTGAAGCCCATCTGATACATACCTATGAAAGGGACGGGAATCCCCTTGTGAGTTTCACAGGAGAGCCCAGGATGGTGCACCTGCAAGGGGATGGGCAGTCGATAGCCGACCAAATATGGGATGCGCTGGACAAGGAATACCGTGTTGCTGTGTTCGTCAAGGAAGTGGATTTGACCGGCAATGATGCAAAGCTGGTCATCAGGCAAGGAGCGGACAATGGATCGTATTGAGTTGAAGTATGGCTGCAACCCCAATCAAAAAATGGCGAGCATCAGCATCGAAGAAGGTCGGCTGCCGGTGACCGTCCTGAGCGGCAAGGCGGGGTATATCAACTTGCTGGATGCACTCAACGGCTGGCAATTGGTCAGTTCCCTTGCAAACGCCACCGGTCTTGCCAGCGCCGCCTCTTTCAAGCATGTCAGCCCTGCTGGTGCTGCAGTGGGTCTTGCCCTCAACGAGACCGAACGGCGGATGTACTTCATCAACGAAAAGACCGACCTCAGCGACCTGGCTTGTGCATATGTGCGTGCACGCGGGGCCGACCGCATGTCCAGCTTCGGGGATTTCATCAGCCTCAGCAGCGAGTGCGACCTCTCAACCGCCCTGATCATCAAGAGCGAGGTTTCCGATGGAGTGATAGCCCCTTCGTACAGCAAGGAAGCCTTGGAAGTCTTGAAAAAGAAGAAGGGCGGCTGTTATACCATTCTGCAGATCGACGCAGATTTTGAACCACCGCTGCTCGAACAACGGTCGGTATTCGGCATCACCTTCACCCAGATGCGAAATACGCAAATTCTGGACAGCTCGGTCCTCAAGCCCATTGTGACAACCAATACTGCACTTCCTGCTGAAGCCGAATTGGATCTGCTGGTGGCTCTCAATACCCTGAAATACACCCAGTCGAACTCGGTTTGCTACGCCATGCGCGGTCAGACCATCGGGGTGGGAGCAGGCCAGCAGTCCAGGATTCACTGCACCCGTCTTGCCGGAACCAAGGCTGATATGTGGCAGCTCAGGCAGAGTGAGAGGGTTCTCTCGCTTCCTTTCCTGCCGAATCTGAGCCGCAATGACAAGGATAATGCCGTTGAACTCTACCTGCGCTCCGAAATAGAGCAATGCCGGCCTTTCCTCTCCGAGGATGTCTTGCCGATGACCGAAGATGAGAAGCGTTCCTGCCTTGAGAAGGTGGGGGGCGTAAGCCTTGCCAGCGATGCGTTCTTTCCCTTCCGCGACAATATCGACCGGGCATCCCGAAGCGGTGTTTCCTATATCGTACAGAGCGGTGGCTCGCTGAGGGATGATCAAGTGATCCAGGCGTGCAACGAGTATGGCATGGTCATGATCACCAACGGCATCCGCCTGTTCCACCATTAGCATGCGCATCCTCATCATCGGCAGCGGCGGCCGTGAACACGCCCTGGCAAAGGCACTGCTCAAATCCTCCCAACCTGTTGTGCTGTTTGCAATCGGAAGGAATGCTGGAATGCAAGAGCTTTGCACCATGGTCGACCTTTCGCTGTCCGACCATGCATCCATCGTCGGCTACGCCCTGAGCCAGCATATAGAGCTTGCAATCGTCGGCCCCGATGAACCCTTGGTCAAGGGATTGGCGGATGCATTCAGATCTCAGCACATCCCCTGTTTCGGGCCTTCCAAGGAAGCTGCCGTCATTGAGGGCAGCAAGGCGTTTTCCAAAGCATTCATGCAGCGCCATCGGATTCCGACTCCTGCATACCGGGTGTTCACTGAGTATGACCGGATCCTGTCCTACCTTGCCGATTGTCCTCTTCCGGTCGTGATAAAGGCTGACGGCCTTGCTTTGGGCAAGGGCGTGGTCATCGCCTTCGACCGAAAGACGGCCTGTGAAGCTGCGAAGGGGATGATGGTCGACAACCAATTCGGCTCAAGCGGTAAAACGGTGGTCGTCGAGGAGTATGCAAGCGGCCCTGAAGTCTCCCTTCTGGTGTTCAGCGACGGAGTGACCGCCAAGGCGATGGTCAGTGCAATGGACCACAAATGCGCCTTCGACGGTGACAACGGACCGAATACCGGCGGCATGGGGGTGATCGCCCCGAACCCTTGGTACACCGAAGAGATTGCAGCAGTGTGCGAAAGAACCATCATCGAACCAACCTTGCGGGGCCTTCGCCGGGAAGGAAGACCGTTCACCGGCTGTCTCTTCTTCGGCTTGATGCTCACCCGGACAGGGCCGGTGGTCATAGAGTACAACTGCCGTTTCGGCGACCCTGAAGCCGAGGCCGTGCTCAGCCTGCTTGACAGCGACCTTTTGGATATCCTGCACAGCTGCACCAACCAGACGCTTGATAGGGTTCCTGTCCGCTTTACAGGAGGGTATGCCTGCAGCGTTGCCCTGGCAAGCGGGGGGTATCCTCTCTCCTACGAGGTGGGAAAGAGGATTTCCATCGGCAAGCTGCCTTCCGGGGTCGAGGTTCTGCATGCAGGTACTGCTCTTGATGAGAACGGCAACTTGGTCACCTCCGGAGGCAGGGTTCTCCATGTGGTTGCCCGCTCAAACACGCTGCGATCAGCCATCGAGCAGGCCTATCGCGCCGTAGACTCGATTTCATTTGCAAACATGCACTATCGCAAGGATATCGGAAAGAAAGCCTTGCTCAAGGAGATTTGTGATGGTTCATCGCTTCTGGGTACGACGCAAACAAGGATTTCGTAATGCCGAGGAGGCATTGTCTGCTTCCCTTACCTCTGTCCTGTCACTTACCAATGCCGCCCGAACAGCAATCTATCATCGGTATGACATCGAGGGGATGAACGATGAGGAGGCTGCGTATGTGTCTCGCTCAATCTTGAGCATGGTCCAGCGCGATGAGCTGTTTTCCGAGATGCCTCCCTGCTCATGGGCATTGGGGGTGGAAATGCTCGGCGGCCAGTTCGACCAGCGCTCCGATTCGACGGCCATGTGCATCCAGCTTGTCTATCCACACCTGAATTGCAGCGTTCGTTGTGCAACCTTCTACTGTTTCGACTCAGAGCTGACGGACGAGGAGAAACTGCGCATCAAGGCGTATCTCATCAATCCCGTGGAGGCTTGTGAGGCTTCCATGCACATGCCCGAGCATATAGGGCAGAGCTGCAGCGCTCCCTCGTTTCCCGCCTGCCTGGATGGGTTCTGCTCCCGCAGCGACCGTTCGAACGTGTTGGAAGAGTACTCCCTGGCCATGGACAGCGATGACCTTGCTTTGGTGCAGCAATATTTTGCAGACAAGGGCAGAGATCCCTTTCTGACCGAGTTGAAGGTGATAGACACCTACTGGTCCGATCACTGCCGTCATACCACGTTCTTGACCGAACTTGACAAGGTCGTTATAGACGATCCCCAGGTTCTCTGTGTGTTCGCATCATACCTTGAGGCACGCAGGTCGCTTGCCTGCAACAAACCCATCTGCCTGATGGATCTTGCCACCATCGCAGCCAAGCAGCTGAAAAAACAGGGAAAGCTTGATCATTTGGAGGTTTCGGAGGAGATAAATGCCTGCTCGGTCAAAGTCGATGTCCAAACCGATGCAGGCCTGCTTCCCTGCCTTCTGCTTTTCAAGAACGAAACACACAATCATCCAACCGAGATTGAACCGTTCGGAGGGGCCGCCACCTGCATCGGAGGTGCGATTCGCGACCCGCTATCCTCACGCGCCTACGTCTATCAGGCCATGCGCATCAGTGGAACCGCCGACCCCCGTACCCCTTTGTGTGAGACATTGGAGGGAAAACTTCCGCAGCGGGTTATCGCCCAGCGCTCGGCCTTGGGATACAGCTCCTATGGGAACCAAATAGGACTTGCCACGGGCATGGTGGAGGAAATCCATCACCCGAACTTTGTTGCCAAGCACCTTGAACTGGGATTCGTCATCGGTGCCGCCAGACAACAGTATGTGAGAAGAGAGAGGCCCGAGGAAGGGGACCTGGTGATCCTGGTAGGGGGGAGAACCGGCCGGGATGGCTGCGGGGGAGCCACCGGATCCTCCAAAAGTCACGATGGCACATCCCTTGGCGCTTGTGCCGCGGAGGTGCAGAAAGGCAATGCCCCCGAACAGCGCAAGATACAGCGATTGTTGCGCAGGGCGGAAGTCTCATCGCTGATCAAGCGATGCAATGACTTTGGAGCCGGCGGGGTCAGTGTAGCCATCGGCGAGCTTGCCCCCGGTCTTGTGGTCGACCTCGATGCCATACCCACCAAGTACGAAGGTCTCGATGGTACCGAGCGGGCGATCAGCGAGAGCCAGGAGCGAATGGCCATGGTTGTCGGTCCTGCCGATGTTCCCGCTTTTCTGCAGTATGCACATGAAGAGAATCTGGAGGCTACCGTTGTCGCCCGGGTAACCAGCCTTCCGATGCTGAGGATGACCTATCAGGGGCGGACGCTTGTAGAAATCGACCGTTCCCTGCTGGACAGCAACGGAGCGAAAAAGCATGCAACGGTGCATATCCCGCACCTTGCCAAACCAAAAGCGGGCACATCTGTACAAAACGCACAGGCGTTTGAGGCCCTGCTCTCAGATCTGAATGTTGCCGGCAAGCAGGCCCTGTCTCAGATGTTCGACAGTACCATAGGTGCAGGTACGCTGCTCCTTCCCTTCGGGGGGAAAAGGATGCGCACCCCAATTCAGGCGATGGCGGCCCTGATCGCCCTGCCTGATGTCGAGAGCGCGACCGCCAGCCTTGCATCCTGGGGATACGATCCCTACCTGATGCAGGCCAATCCGTTCGAAGGAGCCTTTTCGGCCGTGGTGCACTCGCTTGCAAAAGTGGTGGCAGCCGGGGGAGATTGGGACCAGACGTATCTCACCTTCCAAGAGTATTTCGGTCGGCCGGGCGACGATCCACAGCGATGGGGGGTGGTTGCCTCGGCGCTTCTGGGTGCTTACAAAGCGCAGACACTCTTCGGCAAGGCTGCCATCGGAGGCAAGGACTCAATGAGTGGTTCCTTCATGCATCTGGATGTTCCTCCTACCTTGGTGAGTTTTGCGGTCTCAGTCGCCTTTCAGGATGATGTGCTCAGCCCTGAATGGAAGAAGGCCGGTTCCAAGCTCTATCTGCTGCAGGCAGAGCGGCAAAGGGAGCTTCCCGCCCTGTTCGAGCAGGTCAGCAGGTTGGTAAAGAGCAAACAGGTTCTCTCCTGCTGGGCGTTGGGATACGGAGGTATTGCCGAGGCGCTTGCCAAGATGGCCTTGGGAAACAACATCGGCTGCACCGTTACTGCCGAGCTGGACCTCTTGTGCAAGCGTTACGGAGCGTTTCTGGTGGAATGCGACCAGGAACTCCCCCTGGAGGGAGCCTTTATCGGATATACGACCCAAAAAGATGAGCTCTGCCTTCCTTTTGTGAGGATGGAACTTGAACAGGTTCATCGCCTGCTTTCAGCCCCTCTCGCATCCGTGTATGGCGATCTTGAGCAGCGTGATGCAGCGCAGACGTTTCCCACCTTGTCGTACACCAAGCGTGCACGAACTCGATCGCGCTATCCTGTCAAGAAACCTACCGTACTGATGCCGGTTTTCTTCGGTACAAACTGCGAGTATGATGTCGAGCGTGCCTGGAAGGCCTGCAATATCGATTGCAATACGGTAGTGATCAACACGCAAAGCGAGCAGGATGTGAGACGGAGCATCATACGTCTGCGGGATGCCCTTCGACAGTCCCAGATTTTGTTCCTCAGCGGAGGCTTCTCTGCTGCTGATGAACCCGATGGGTCCGGCAAGTTCATTGCAGCGTTCCTGCGCAATCCACTCATCCAGGAAGAGATTGCCAACCTGCTTGAACAGCGTGATGGCTTGGTGGGAGGAATTTGCAATGGGTTCCAGGCTCTTGTGCAGCTGGGGCTTCTGCCCCATGGCCGTATCACCACAATCAACGAGCACGATCCTTTGCTCGACTACAACCGCAAGGGCAGGCATATCTCGACGGTTGTCAGGACCCGGGTCAGCTCGACGCTCTCCCCATGGTTCAGTGAATATGAGGTAGGGCAGATTCATTTGCTTCCGATCAGTCACGGTGAAGGCCGTTTCACCGCCGATGCCGACACCTTGAAGGCGTTGGCGGATGGGGGGCTGATAGCAAGCCAGTATGTCGATGAACAGGGGCATGCAGCTCCGTTCTCAATCGACAATCCCAACGGATCGCTGTATGCGGTGGAAGCGCTGAGTTCCGCCGACGGTAAGGTTTTCGGCCGCATGGCTCACAGCGAACGTGCTATCAAAAAGCTTTACCGCAATGTACCGGTAGAGGCCGATTGCGGCCTCTTCATGGGGGCTGCCAACTACGTTCGTTGAGTCATATGGGAGCAGAATATGGACCTTTTGAGTATGGCTGTATCATTATGATACAGTTTATTCGGATTGGTTGCTTCCGTGGGGCAAAAAGAAAGGGTGTTGGAGTAAACAGGTTTGGAAGAATTTGTGGAAAGGACATGTAAATATATATAATGGAATAAGAAAAAATATAAAAATCGATGGTGGTAAAAGTTGGCACGCCAATTGCAACATGCTTAGTGAATGAAAAACACAGCAAAGTTCACATGGAGGTATCAACATGAAATATTACGTAACCTACAATCAGGACAACGGTCTTTCGGATTTCGATTCCCTGTTCGGCGATCTCTTTGCAGACTGGGGTGTGAGTCGCTCCAAGATTCCCCCGGTGGATATCTATGAGACTGAGAAGTCGTATGTGATCGAGGCGGAGCTTGCAGGCTACAAGCAGGACGAGGTCCTGGTCAATGTCGATAAACATATTTTGAAGATTTCCAGCAATAAGGAAACGCTCAAGGATGCCGATGGCAGAAAGAGCTTGGTACGCGAACGATACTTCAAGAAGTTCGAGCGTTCCTTCAGCCTCCCCGAGGGGATTGATGAGGATAAGATTGAAGGCGAGTTCTCCGATGGAGTTTTGACCCTCACCCTTCCCAAGAAGAAGGAAATCCTTCCGAAGACCATTGAAGTGAAGATCAAATAAGTTCTATTGCCGATATACTTGCACACAACAGCCTGCAGAATTCTGCAGGCTGTTTTCAATTCTCTACTCCAGTATGATGAGAGCCATCAATTTCAAGGTTTCATCCTCGTCGTTGCGGATGGCATGGCTGGCGCCGCCCCCGGTGATGACCAGGTCGCCTTTTTGTACAACCTTCTCGCCATCGGCTTCCGTGACGATGCCTTTGCCTTCGGTTATCCAATAATATTCGGTTTCATTGACATGGTTGTGCACTCCGATGGAGCAGCCCTTCTCGATGGTCAACTCGGCAAACAGCCGGCTGTGCGATACCGTCCCCTCATCCATCAGTGACTTCACCACCACCTGTCCGGTGCCTTCCCGCATCCTCTGCTTGACGACGCTCTTCATCTCCTGTTCTCTTTTGATCATGATTGACCCTCCTTCTGCCAGTTTGCCAGCATGAGCCTTCTTGGGCAAGATGCACTTGACACTCCTGTCTGAGAAAACAATACTGACAATATCATGCACACCTGTCATTACTCGCATGGGTGACCCTTTTGTTGGTCGGCCCGGTGGAATGTGCATACCCCAAGACTAGTGTTGAGGAGAGGACATGAATACGATTCTTTCAAAGCAGCGGCTCTCTGCCGAGGTTTTCAGGATGGAGATTGAGGCAAGGGAGATAGCCGAGGCGAGAAAGCCGGGACAGTTCATCATCCTGCAGATGGGTGGAGATTTTGGTGAACGCATTCCCTTGACAATAGCCGATGCCGACCCGGTCAAAGGTTCCATCACCTTGATCTTCCAGGCAGTCGGAGAAACAACCCATCGCCTGGCTCTGCTGGAAGTCGGGGACAGCATAGAAAACCTGCTTGGGCCTTTGGGCAAGCCAACCGACATCAAGAACTATGGCAAGGTCGTCTGTGTCGGTGGAGGAATCGGGGTGGCCCCCCTGTTTCCCATCGTACAGGGTATGAAGCGAGCCGGCAACGAGGTCAAGGTGATCATGGGAGCCCGGAACAAGGACCTGTTGATCATGGAAGAGGATATGAAGGCCACCGCCGATGAGGTCATTGTGGTAACCGATGATGGATCGTATGGGCGCAAGGCGTTGGTGACCGAGCCGCTCAAGGAGTTGTGCGAGACGTATAAGCCCGACTGCGTCGTCATCATCGGTCCTCCGATTATGATGAAGTTTGCCGCCCTTACCACCAAACCCTATGGCATCCACACCATTGTCAGCTTGAACACCATCATGATCGACGGAACGGGCATGTGTGGCGGCTGCAGGGTGACCATCGGGGGCAAGACCAAGTTTGTCTGTGTCGACGGCCCCGAATTTGATGGACATCAGGTCGATTGGGACAATATGCTGCTTCGCCTGGGTACCTACAAGAGCAAGGAACAGGAAGCTCATCACCGCTGCCATATCGGCTTGCACATCAAGGAAGGGGAGGCATGAGCAGTATGCACGCTACAAGAGAAGAGTTGGATACACAGGCAGAAGCATTGCTGGCCCAGTATGCAGACAAGATATTGACACCGAAAGAACGCGCCCGGATTCCTTTGCAGGAAATGCCCACCCAAAATCCTGAGATTCGGGTGACCAACATGCAGGAAGTAGCTCTTGGGTATACGGAAAATCAGGTGAGAATCGAGGCGATGCGCTGTTTGCAGTGCAAGAACAAGCCCTGCATCGCCGGTTGTCCCGTTGCAATCGACATCCCTGCCTTCATCGCCAAGGCAGCCGAAGGCAAGTTCGCCGAGTCGGCCGAAGTGATCAAGCAGAGCAGTCTGCTTCCTGCCATTTGTGGACGTGTATGTCCGCAGGAGAGCCAGTGCCAGCTCTATTGCACCGTCGGGAAAATGTACAAGGATGTTGACCAGTCGGTTTCCATCGGCCGCATCGAGCGGTTTGTCGCAGACTATGCACGGGAGCATGGTTTGGAGAAGGTTCCCCAGGTGGGAGAACCTTCCGGCAAGCGTGTAGCAGTGGTGGGAACAGGTCCTGCCAGCATCTCGGCTGCTGCGGACCTCAGAAGGAACGGCCATGAAGTGGTGATGTTCGAGGCGCTGCACAAGGCTGGTGGTGTGCTTGTGTATGGCATTCCGGAGTTCCGTCTTCCCAAGAAGATTGTCGAGCATGAATTGAACAACCTGGTTTCCATGGGGGTGGAGATCCGCAGAAACTACTTGGTCGGTAAAACCCGTACCATTTCCGATCTGATGGGAAAGGACGGCTTTCATGCCGTGTTTGTCGGCTCCGGTGCCGGTCTTCCAAAGTTTATGAACATCGAAGGAGAGAACTACATCGGAGTCTTCTCCGCCAATGAGTATCTGACACGCAGCAATCTCATGAAGGCATATGCCGTCGGAGAGGCATTGACTCCTCTCTTTGACTCCCACAAGGTTGCTGTTTTCGGCGGCGGCAACGTCGCCATGGATGCCGCTCGTACCGCAAAACGCTTGGGAGCCGAGGAAGTGACGATCGTCTATCGCCGCACCGAGGTTGAGATGCCCGCCCGTAAGGAAGAGGTCGCCCATGCCAAGGAAGAGGGTGTACAGTTTTTGTACCTCCATGCCCCGCTCAAGATTACTGCCAATGAGAAGGGCCGGGTCAATGGGGTTGAGTTGATCGCGTGCGAACTGGGTGAACCCGATGCCTCGGGCAGACGCAGCCCGATTGAGATTCCCGGCAGCCAGAAGATGTACGAGTATGACACGGTCATCGTCGCCATCGGGAATGACAGCAATCCGTTGATCAAGGCAACCACCGAAGGAATAGAGGTCAACAAGAGAGGCAACTTCATCGTCAATGAGGAGACCTGTGAGACCACGCTCAAAGGAGTTTATGCCGGAGGCGATATTGTACTTGGTGCTGCGACGGTCATCCTGGCCATGGGCCAGGGACGCAAGGCGGCGAAGGCAATGAATACCTACCTGGCTTCGCTTTGATGCATCAAAAGGTGGGCCTGAACCTGTTCGGGTCCACCGCCTTGAAGCTCATTTCGTGTTTGTGTATAGTGACATAGTGGATATTCGAAACGATTGCCGATCGGTGATCTGTCAGCTTCAGGCTACTGATAAAACCCAGGCGATCCTGGAAGTGATAGACTCCTGCACCATATTTGCTTCTCTTCCCGACATCGAACGCTTCAAACGCGGGGTGCTTCGTCGTGAGCGGGCCCAGACAACCGGCATCGGGCACGGGGTGGCTATAGCCCATGGCAAGATCCTAGGGTTGAACGAGGTGCGTATCGCCTTGGGCATCAGCAGGGATGGCCTTGAGTACGAAAGTGCCGATGGAATGCCGGTGCACCTGTTGTTTGTCATTGCATCCTCTCCTTCCATCCAGATGGAGTACCTGGGTGCCTTGAGTTCAATCCTGCGCAGCGTGCGTACCGAAGAGATGAGATCCCACCTCATGGACATTCGCCTGAGCAAGTCCGATGAAGCCTGCCAGCGTTTCTTCTCCATGATGGTTCAGCAGCGATTCGTCTGGTTCTGCAAGGATGTTCAGTAGAAATTTCCTGCACATACCACCGCATCGACGCTCCGATCCCACGGCTCGGTGGGAATACTTTCCAGCAATTGACAGCTGCGACATACGCCGATGCTGAAAACCTCCGGGTGGGATGCGAGATAGCGGTCGTAGTAACCTTTTCCGCGGCCAAGGCGCTCTCCGATCCGACTGTAGGCAAGGGCTGGTACCAGAAGGATGTCCTTCCCTGATGGTTCAACCATGCGATTTTTCAAGGGTTCAAGGATGCCGTACCGCCCTGCAGTCAACTCATCAAGACTCTCAACGGCATAGAAGACCAAGTCCCCGTTCTCGGTGCTTACCGGCAGGGCAAGGTGCTTGTGTGCAATGGCATGCTGCAACAGCTCGGTGATGTTCACTTCCGAAGCCATGGGAGCATAGGCAAACAGCCAGGCTGCCTGCCGGTATCTTCTGTAGTGCAGCAATGCAGTACAACTGAGGGCGTCTTCTAGTGAGAAATCTTCTGCTAAGAGAAGTTTTGCCTGACGGCGCAGCTGTGAACGCAAGGTGTGTTTGGCATCCATGGATGAACTATAACACACGCGCGAACAAAAGGAGTACAAGAACCAGGACGGAAAGCAGTATATCGACGGTCGTGTAAGGAAGTCTCGGCCTTGTTCGGGATGGGTCGAAGAGCCTTGCTTCCAAGGCCAGGGAGAGGTCTTCGGCCTTGTCCAGCAACAGGCTGAAAATGGCAGAGACCAGGGAGGTGAGGGAGTGTAGGGGATTGCGCCGTCTCTCCAGGCGAGCCTTCCTGGCGGTAACCACTTCCAGCGATGCATCGAAGATCATGGGAAGGATGGAGAGGGTCAGTTCGATGGCGCTGGCTACCTCCCATCCCCGAACAAACGGGATTCGGTCGAGAATGCCTCCCAGCGACCTGGCCAAGTCGTCGGGGGATGTGCTGTCGGCAATAAGCAGGCCGCATAGGATTATGCAGACAAAGCGCAGGAAGGCTGAAAAGGCTGCCTGATGGCTCTGTGTTGCCAGGTACTCCGTGATGAGGATGAGCAGTAGGAGAAAGGCGAAGTACCTGAGCTCGCGCTTGTAGCTGCGTAGGGGAATCCTTTGAGCGAGGGTTGCGACAAGCAAGGCGGTACTTGTCATCAGCAAGCCCGGCAAGGAGAGAGAGAGGATGACCACGCAGATTGCAATGATGGCTGCAATCTTGGTGACAGGGTTCGCCTTGCACAGGAAGGTGTTCTGCTTGCGGTAGTGGAAGATCAGGGCTTCAGCCATGAGAGGTCCTTGATGGCAAGCGAGGAAGGCAGGTAGATGCCGTGCCCCTTCAGATGTGGATAGACTTCGGCGGCAGTGCCGCTTTGTACCAAGAGCCCGTCATCGAGCAGCAGTACGTGGTCGGCATGGGCAAGGGTTTTCTCCACCTCGTGGCTTACCAGGATGATGGTGTGTCCCTCCTGCTGAAGGCGAAGCAGCGTGGAGAGCACGCTGACAACCGAGCGGTAGTCGAGGTTTGCAAAGGGCTCGTCCAGTACCAGGAGCTTGGGATTCATGACCAGCACGCCTGCGATGGCGAGCCGTCGCTTTTCACCCCCGCTGAGGGTGCGTGGTCGTTGGTCCCTCATCTTATGCAGGTCGAGCAGCGTAAGTACCTCTTGAAGCCTGACTTCCTGCTCCTGATTGGACAAACTGATGTTTTCCATACCAAAGCGGATGTCCTTCTCAACCGTCTGGCCTACTATCTGCGTCTCTGCATCCTGAAAGACCAATCCGATGGCCTGCATGCGTTGCTTGGCCTTGTGGGTCAGGTCTTCATCAAAGAGGTGTATCGTACCGGTAGTCGGCTGTAGAAGTCCTTTCAGGCAACGAAGCAAGAGACTCTTGCCTGACCCGTTGGGACCTGTGATCAGGGTGAAAGATCCTTTCTCTATGGTAAAACTCAGGTTCTTGAGAATACTCTTGTCCTTCTCAAAGGAAAAGCTGAGATTCTGAACCGAAAGAATGGGCTGATTTGCTTCAATCATGTGCTCCGACTGTAGCAGATGACCCTGCATTGGGCAAGATTTGCTTGGAATTGTCAACCTGCAAGAGTCCCAGCTCCATGAGTTGGAGGCGAAGTGTGGATGCATCACTATATGGATAGGAGATGAGGCCCTGCTCTTGTGCGCTTGCAACATTGGAAGGCATGTCATCGGTAAAGAACAGCTGGTCGGGTTTGAGTTGCTCCTTTTGAAGGATGAATTGAAAGAATGAGCTGTCCGGTTTTGCCCTATGCATCAGGTGGGAGGCATAGACGTGATCGAAGATGTCATACTGATGCAATTGATGATGGATGGTGTAGTGGGAATCGTTGACATTGGTGCCACAGATTACCCGATGGCCTTGCTGCTTGAGCTCGGAGAGAATTTCCAAGGTAGGGATGTCGAGCGTTGGTTCAAAGAATTTTCCAAGCAGGCTCCCTTCATCCTTTACAACCGAAGAACCTGTTGCCTTCTCATAGATCTCCCAGAGCTCCTTCTCTGCTATGTCTCCTTTGCTATGAGACCGCAGTGCCTGTCTGAAAAGGTCGGGCAGTTCGGAGAATGAAG
>NZ_DJGW01000107.1:0-1838 GCF_002432845.1 Sphaerochaeta sp. UBA5836 | reverse complement strand
TTGGTACATGTTGCAAGATCGTGCGTTTTATCAGAAAGGTGTTGACAAGAAATCACCAATTAGGGTATACAAGAGAACGTTGAAGCCGCTTTAGCTCAGTTGGTAGAGCAAAGGACTGAAAATCCTTGTGTCCGCAGTTCAATTCTGCGAGGCGGCATGGACAGAGAGACTCCTCCTCCCGTACAGGAAGGGGAGTTTTGCTTTATAGGGGTGTATGCATGCATGTGCCGCCTTGCTGCGAAAGGTGTACGACTGCCGAGCAACCAAAAGCTGATCATGTGGTAGTTTTCCCTAACTTGATCTTCCCTTGAATGAACGGCCTGGGAGAATAGCAGCATCTTAACCCCTACTTGGATTCCCTGTATGTTTCGAAGGAATTGTAATCAGTGATATAGCTCCCTTCAGTCCATTGCACTTGCAAAAATCTGTTTTAAAGTCCTTGTCTGCTTTGCTGGATAGTAATTCTTTGATTCTATGGATGTCTCAGCTTCTGATCATTCTTGTTCCAAGTTTTGTACCTGCGGGATGCATACTACTCGCTTAATCATTGGCTGAGAGTTCAGCATTGTAATGTTTTCATTCAAGAGGGTGGCATCAGTGGTGTCAGTATCGAAAATCAGGATTGCAGCAGTGTTGAATCGCAACGATGCAAGAGAACCTCTTGAAAGTGGTTTCTCAACAACATTATGAATCCTTACTTTTCCTGCACAGATGCATCTAAAGTCAGTCTTCAATACTTGCGCCATCTTTGCTTCTGTTTCTCCCTCAACAAAATACTGATAATAGTGTTGCACTAGATACCCTCACTTCATAAAGCAGCGATGCGACTCACATCAGGGGCTGTTGAGAAAAGATCGTTCTCAACCGCACACTTGAGTGAATCGGTATTTCGCTTGAGAAAGTCATCGGCATTGATGCAACGGATTGTACAAGTATCGCCTATCTGCTCCTTTTTAAGGAAGCAATATGAGTGTTTGGGAAACGACATATCCAAAATGTCTGTATTGTGAGTAGTAAAGAAGAGCTGTCCATCTTCTCCCAATTTTTCTACCATTTTGGCCAGCGCCTCTCGTTCCATATCACTGTGAATATAAGAAAATTTCTCATCGCAGTAGTAGAAGCCATTCTGCTTTGCCATAATTGCAGCCAACATGGAGGCTATTCCAATCCCCGATCTCGTTCCACTAGAGAGGATTTCTCCATTCAGTACGTTTCCATCCTGGATGATTACCCCATGATTTCCCAATTTGATGACATAGGAGTTCTTAATGTCCCTTGCTTTGATAATTCCCTGAATGGAAGGGTCCAAGGCAGAAAGAACGATATCAAGAATTTTTAGCAAGTCGTGCTTATCCAATTCTTGAAAAGTAGGGATTTTTTCCTCGATGCTCGGATAGGTAAAGAGCCATCCGAAGTTTTCTATGGATTCCAATGCCTTATGGTATGGCACATTGTCAGCTCCCAATTTGTCCAACTTAGTAGCACACATCTCATAACTGTCTGCAAGAGAGATAGGTACCGACTTTACCGAGACCCTCATGTCTTTTTCTTCATATGACTCGGGAGTGCCAGGAGGACTAATAACTGCTTCCACCCGATAGAGTCTTTTTGTTTTTGCTACAAATTCAATGGTAAATGATGCTTTTTTTGTTGGGTCATTGATATTTTTAATAACAGGAAGCAGGTTCTTATTGTTGATGCTGTTGAAAATTGCCATGAAAGCTTTTCCCAGTGTTGTTTTTCCTGAAGCATTGGCTCCCATAAGGATAATAAGCTTCTTGTAGCGGAAATTGGTTCTCCCAGAGAGAAATTCGGCCTCAATTGTAGACCCGACAATC
>NZ_DJGW01000084.1:0-16800 GCF_002432845.1 Sphaerochaeta sp. UBA5836 | reverse complement strand
AATCTATGAATTAATATTCCGCAATTTGCATAACCTGATTTACAAATGGTAAAAATAAGGCTATAGTTTTGCAAACGAAAAGGATTACCTGTTTTGGAGGAAATCAGATGAACATCACACGCCGCTCTCTGCTCACCCTTGCTCTCGTTCTCCTTCTGACTCTCAGCATCTTTGCTGCAGGGCAGACCGAAGCCAAAGCAAGCGCTACGTACAAGATTGGAGTCTCAAAGCTTCTCCCCCATCCAGCTCTCGACGCTGCCGAGAAAGGCTTGATGGATCACCTTGCCACCACCGGACTGTCGGTCTCCTTCGACTTGCAGAATGCCAATGGGGACATCTCAACCGCCTCCTCCATCGCTCAAAAGTTCAAGAGCGACAAGGTCGATGTTGCAGTAGGCATTGCAACTCCCTCAGCTCAGGCCCTTGCCCAGGTTTTCCCCGTCTCTTCCGGCACCCCGGTCGTATTCAGTGCCGTCACCGATGCCGATGAGGCTGGATTGGTGGCCGCAAATATCGCCGGTGTTTCCGACAAGAACCCGGTCGATGAGCAGATCAAGCTCTTGATCGACATAACCGGAGCCAAGCGCATCGGCAACATCTACGCTTCAGGTGAAGCCAATGGCGTGGTCCTCATGGAAATGGCAAAAGCCGCCTGCCAGAAGTACGGTGTTGAATTCGTTACAAGCGCGATCAGCAATTCCAGCGAAGTCAAAATGGCCGCCCAGTCGATCATCGACCGTGTCGATGCCATATACATCGCCACCGACAACGCAGTCATCAGCGCACTTGCTTCGATCGATGATGTCACCACCAAGGCCAACAAGGTGCTCTTCAGTGCCGATCCCAGTGGTATTGAAGGGTTGAATGCCATGATTGCATGGGGCTTCGACTACTACAGCATCGGCATCGAGACCGGCAAGGTCATCGAGAGGATACTCAAGGGTGAAGAGGCAGGCTCGATTGGAACCGTCTATATCACCGATCCGACCAAGTTTGAACTGTGGTTCAATCTTGATACCGCCAAGAAGCTTGGCTATACTATTCCGCAGTCGCTGCAGGATGGTGCTGCTGTGCTCATCAAGGACGGAAAGAAAATCAGTCAGTAGATATGGCTGGACTAGTAATCGCCGGACTTGTAGAAGACCGGCGATTTTTTCTGCGTAAGGGGTTTTACATGATTGAAGGTATTTTTGTTGATGGCTTGATCTTTTCGATCATGGTCATCGGTATTCTCATCTCCTACCGTATTCTTGATTTTGCCGACCTGACCTGTGACGGCTCGGTAGCCACCGGGGCTGCAGTGGCCACCATGAGCATTGTAGCCGGCTTTCCGATTTTTGTAGCACTGCTGCTCGCATTCCTCTCCGGGGTCATCGCCGGTATGATAACGGCGGCAATCCACAACAAACTGAAAATTCCCGGTCTGTTGGCCGGTATCCTTACCATGACCATGCTCTATTCCATCAACCTGAGAGTGCTGGGCAACAAGGCAAACGTCCCCCTCCTCAGGGTTGAGACCATGTACTCCAAGCTTCCAAAAATTTTCAGTTCCATTCCCGGCGAATGGGCGGCGCTTCTTGGAACCCTGCTCGTCGTACTGTTTGTGAAAGTGTTGATTGACATTTTCTTCCGTACCGACTTGGGAGTTTCGATGGGGGCCATGGGCGGAAACGAGCAAATGGTAATCAGCCAGGGCATCAATCCCGATGTTCTAAAATTGATGGGAATCGGGCTTTCAAACGGCCTGATCGCTCTCTCGGGCGGACTTCTTGCCCAGTACCAGGGGTTTGCAGACGCCAACCTCGGCCAGGGCATGGTGGTCCAGGGTTTGGCCGCAATCATGATCGGTGAATTCCTTTTCTCCTCCAACCGCATCTCATTGCTCACCCTTCGTGCAATTCTGGGAGCGATCATCTACAAGGCTCTCATGTTCTTCGGACGCAAGTACGGCTATTTGGTGAACATCACCCCCAATGACTTCAAGTTGCTTACCGGCATCCTGGTCATCGCAAGTCTTTTCATTGCACAGACCCGGAGTGCAGCATCTTCTGCCGGGGCAAAGAAGAAAGCCATTGCAAGGTCGCAGGCCAGGCATGAGGCGAAGGAGGATTCCACCAATGCTTGATTTGAGCAACATCACCAAAGTATTCTATCCTGGAACGGTCAACGAGAAATTGGCTTTGGACAATATCAATCTGCATGTGAACAAAGGCGATGTTGTCTGTGTCGTCGGTTCCAACGGCTCGGGAAAATCCACCCTCTTCAACCTGATCAGCGGAACCTATCCGGTGACCAACGGCAAAATCATTTTCGACGGAACCGATGTGACGGCCAGCCCGGAATACAGGCGGGCCATGACGATCGGACGCATTTTCCAGGACCCGACCAAGGGAACGGCTGCAAACATGTCCATCGAGGACAATATGATTACCGCCGAAACAAAGGGAATGAAGGGCTTGCGAATAAGCCTCAACAATGAAAAGCGGGAACAGTTCCGCTCTCTTCTGCAACTGATTGGTCTGCAGGACAGGCTCAAGGACAATGTCGGGCTCCTCAGCGGTGGCCAACGCCAGGCACTCACACTGCTTATGACTGTCATGAGCAAGCCCAAAATGCTGCTGCTCGACGAGCATACCGCAGCCCTCGATCCGCGTAATGCCCAGATAGTCATGGACCTCACCGAGCGCTTTATCGCCGAGTACAAGCTCACCGCCTTGATGGTAACGCATAATATGCAGTTCGCCATTGATTTCGGCAACCGTCTGATCATGATGGACGAAGGGACCATCATCCTGGATGTCCAGGGTGAGGAAAAGTCGAATCTCACCGTGGAAGAACTGGTCAGGCTCTTCAAGAATCTAAGGAACAAGACCTATGCCAACGACGAGGCATTACTGACGAAGGAGTAAAAGATCCAAAGGTGCTTGCCTCCTTTGGGTGTTCAGCCTAAGATAGGGCGAGGACCAGTTTGTGAAAGTCAATAAGCCAATGCAAGCGGCGTCAGAGCCAATGTTCACCCGCCGCTTTTTGTATACCCTGATCATTCCCTTGGTGATCGAGCAATTTCTTGCCGTCACCATCGGCATGGCCGACACCGTCATGGTTGCCTCGTCAGGGGAGGCGGCGGTAAGTGCCATCAGTTTGGTCGATTCCATCACCATTTTGGTGGTCACTTTATTTGCAGCATTCGCCACCGGGGGTGCTGTTGTTTCAAGTCAGTACCTGGGTAGAAAGGACTATGCATCGGCCAATAGTGCTGCAAAGCAGTTGTTGGTGCTCTCGGTGGTGGTCTCAACCATCATGATGCTGCTGTGCCTCCCGTTTCGCCGTCAAATCATCAGCTTCATCTTCGGCTCGATCGAGGAGCAGGTCCTTTCCAACGGCTCCACCTATTTCCTCTATATTCTTGTATCCCTCCCCTTTTTAGCCACCTACAACGCCTGTGCCTCCCTCTTCAGGTCAATGGGCAACAGCAAAGTAAACCTATGGGTGAGCATCATCATGAACCTTGTCAATGTGATAGGTAACGCCTATTTCATTTTCAGTCTCAAACTGGGTGTCACCGGAGCTGGACTTGCAACACTGCTGAGCAGGATCATCGGCTCGACGATCATCCTCATTCTCATTGCCAATCCGATGAATGTAATTTCAATCCGAAATTATCGAAGGCTTGAGTGGCGCACGGAGATGATTAAACGCATACTTCGCATAGGCATCCCTACCGGTATAGAGGGTTCGGTATTCCAGATCGGCAAGCTCCTTGTCCAAGGCTTCATCGCTGTTTTCGGGACAGCTTCCATCGCAGCAAACGCAATTTCAGGCTCAGTCACCTCGTTCATCAATATCCCGGGCGGAGCCATAGGGCTCGCCTCAATAACGGTCATCGGCCAAGCTATCGGCGCAAAGCGTCCAGACCAGGCTGTCCACTACGGCAAGCTTCTCCTCCTCATCACCTATATCGCCATGACTGCACTCGCCATTCCAGGATATTTTCTCACACCCTCGATCGTCAAGATCTTCAATCTCTCCGCAGATGCAACCGCGATGGCAAGCAATGTCATTCGCATCACCATGATCTTCAGCGCCACCATTTGGCCGACAGCCTTCGCACTCCCCAATTTTCTCAGGGCCGCCGGTGATGCAAAATTCACCATGGTGGTTTCCATGTTCAGCATGTGGGCTTTCCGGGTTGCCATGAGCTATTTCCTTGCCATCACCCTGAACTGGGGTATTTATGGCGTATGGGCAGGTATGTACATCGACTGGTTCAGCCGAAGCATTTTCTTCATTGTCCGATTCTTCGGCGGCAAGTGGAAAACTAAACGCGTCATATAGGCTCTTCTGTATGATTGTCGGTAAAATTCCATTATCACCCTTTACAAATCTGAAAAGTGGGCTATCATATACTTGAATGTGCCCGGGCACTACGCAGAACATTGAATAGTTCTTCCTCTAGTTGTCAGCATCCGTCCTACGTATACCCCCCTTTACCGTCATGGTCAATCACTGGAGTAATCCAGAAAAAAAGGAGTCGTATATGAAAAAGAGTTTATGTGTCCTCTTGATCGTGTTGCTCACTGTAGCAACTCTCTTCGGAGCAGGAACAAAAGAAGATGCCTCTGTCATCAAGATCGGCGTTTCCATGCCCACCCAGAGCCTCCAGCGCTGGAATCAGGATGGGGCGAACATGAAGAGCCAGCTCGAAGCAGCAGGGTACAAGGTTGACTTGCAGTATGCAGGCGACAATGATATCCCCACCCAGGTTGCCCAGATTGAGAACATGATCACCACCGGTTGCAAGGTGTTGGTCATCGCTTCCATCGATGGATCGGCGCTGAGTGAAGTCCTGAAGCAGGCAAAAGCAAAGGACATCGCAGTCATTGCTTATGACCGCCTGATCATGAACACCGATGCCGTCACCTATTATGCCACCTTCGACAACTTCAAGGTCGGAACCATCCAGGGTACCTATATCCGCGATGCTCTGAAACTTGACAGCACCCCCGGCCCCTACTACATCGAGCTGTTCACCGGTTCTCCCGATGACAACAACATCAACTTCTTCTTTGGTGGTGCCATGTCGATTCTTGAGCCATACATCAAGAGCGGCAAGTTGATCGTCCGCTCCGGCCAGACCACCAAGGCCCAGGTTGCAACACTCAACTGGTCTACCGAAGAAGCCCAGAAGAGAATGGAAAACCTGATCACCGCGAACGGCTACGGCCCGAAGGGCAACCGCCTCGATGCAGTCTATTCTTCCAATGACTCCATCGCCAACGGTGTGACCAACGCTCTCGTTGCTGCAGGGTACACCAAGGACAACTTCCCGATCCTCACCGGTCAGGACTGCGACAAGCCTTCTGTAAAGAACATGATCCTGGGTCTGCAGAGCATGTCCATCTTCAAGGACACCCGCACCTTGGCAAGCAAGGTAGTCGAAATGGTCAATGCAATCGTCAAGGGCGAGAAAGTTGACATCAACGACACCGAGACCTACCACAATGGTGTGAAGGTTGTTCCTTCCTACCTGTGCGATCCTGTTTTTGCAACTGTTGACAACTACAAGGCTCTGTTGATCGACAGCGGCTACTACACTGAAGCTGATCTAAAGATCTGATTCTCCTTTGATCCTTTGCGGGCAACTTCGGTTGCCCGCATCTTTGGAGGTCCTTTTTGGAAACCCTATTACTGGAAATGAAACACATCACCAAGACCTTTCCCGGGGTCAGGGCTCTTCATGATGTGAACCTTCAAGTTCGTCCGGGAGAAATTCACGCCATAGTCGGAGAGAACGGGGCAGGCAAGTCCACACTGATGAACATCCTCAGTGGAGTCTATCCTGCTTCAACGTTTGATGGTGAAATTCTAGTGCATGGAAAACCTTGCCAATTCCACACCATCAAGGAAAGCGAGGAACAGGGAATCGTCATCATCCATCAGGAGTTGGCACTCGTTCCCTACCTCACCATTGCCGAGAACATGTTCTTGGGAAACGAGCAGGGCAGAATCTTTTCCATAGACTGGGACAAGACATACAGCCGTGCCGATGAGCTGCTTGCCTTGGTTGGACTTGAAGAGTCGAGCAAGACCGCCATCAAGGATATCGGGGTGGGAAAACAACAGCTCGTTGAGATTGCCAAGGCTTTGGCAAAGAATGTCAAGGTCCTCATCCTGGACGAGCCGACTGCATCCCTGAACGATACGGAGGCCAAGAAGCTGCTTGATCTGCTGCTGCAGTTCAAAGAGAGGGGAATGACCAGCATTCTCATCTCCCATAAGCTCAACGAAGTCTCCTATATTGCCGATCGCATCACCGTCATCCGTGATGGTGAAGTAATTACGACCATGGACAAAACCTTGGAAGCCTTCGATGAGAATAAGATCATCAAAGCCATGGTTGGCCGGAATATGAGCGACCGATTCCCCAAACGGAATGCCAAAATCGGTCCAGTTAGTCTTGAAGTAGAACATTGGACCGCTTATCACCCCATATACGAGGGGGTGAAAGTCTGTGAAGATATCAATCTCAAACTGCATCGGGGCGAAGTCGTCGGCATCAGCGGACTGATGGGATCGGGGCGTACGGAATTTGCCATGAGCCTCTTCGGAAAGAGTTACGGGCGCAATATCAGCGGAAAACTCAAGATAAACGGGAAGGAAGTCCAGCTGAATACCATCAAGAGCGCCATTCAAAACAAACTCGCCTATGTCACCGAGGACCGCAAAGGCAATGGTTTGATTCTCTCCAAGTCCATCATGCAAAACACCACCCTTGCAAAACTGGAAGCCATCAGCAAGCATCAGGTCATCGACCCGGATTTGGAGCTGAAGGTTGCAAAAGAGGTGAATGAGAAACTGCACACAAAATGCTCATCAGTCCTTGAGCAGGTGAACAACCTTTCAGGTGGGAACCAGCAGAAGGTCTTGCTGAGCAAATGGATTTTTGCAGAGCCCGATATCCTGTTGCTCGATGAACCGACAAGGGGAATCGATGTCGGGGCCAAGTACGAGATTTACTGCATCATCAATCAACTTGCCGAGGAAGGAAAGTCCATTCTCTTCATCTCGAGCGAAATGCCTGAGGTTCTTGGCATCTGCGACCGTATATACGTCCTCAGTGAAGGAAGGATAGTCGGGGAGATGCCGGGGTCCGAGGCAAGTCAGGAAAAAATCATGAAATGTATTGTACAGAACCAGAAAGGAGACCAACTGCCATGAGACACAGCCTAGGCATCAAAGACACGGTGAAGAAGAACTCCATGCTTATCGTTCTTCTGGCTACCATGCTTCTCTTCCAAGTGCTCATCAGCAGCAGTGGGAGGGGCTCCCTTTTCGCCCCTGCCAATATTTCCAACCTCATCAGCCAAAACGCGTATGTTGTAATTTTGGCGAGCGGCATGTTGCTGTGCATCCTCACCGGTGGAAACATCGATCTCTCGGTTGGTTCGGTTGTAGCACTGGTCGGAGCGCTGGCGGGAACACTGATCGTCAACCTGCATTGGAACATCTATCTGTCGATTGTGATTTGCCTGTTGGCAGGTCTGGCTATCGGGGCATGGCAGGGCTTCTGGATTGCGTATGTCCGCATTCCTCCCTTCATCACAACACTAGCAGGAATGCTGTTGTGGAGAGGCGTCGCCCTTTTGATCCTCAATGGATTGACCATCTCCCCCTTCCCCGCCGAGTACACCAGATACTTCAACAGCTTCCTCCCCAATACTGAGGATGGTGCAACCATTTTCTCGGTAACCGTCTTCGTAGGGGTCGTCATCTGTCTGATTTATGGTACTTGGACTTTTTTCGATCGGTATACGAAGAAAAAGAAGGGGTATGCAACCGAGCCGCTGACCATCACGTTGACCAAGGTCATCCTGCTTTCGATTGCTGTCCTGATAGTTTTTTCCCTGCTCGGCAGACACAAGGGTGTGCCGGTGGTCTTGATTCTCCTCGCAATCATCGTATTGGGCTACAGCTACTTCACCGCCCGCACGGTGCCGGGCAGACATCTCTATGCCATGGGCGGCAATGAAAAGGCTGCAAAACTTTCAGGTATCGATACCAACCGGGTCCTTTTCTTCGCATATACGAACATGGGATTCCTCTCTGCTGTTGCCGCCTTGGTGGGTGTGGCTCGTTTCAACTCGGCTGCTCCAACAGCCGGAACCAACTATGAGATGGATGCCATCGGCTCCTGCTTCATCGGCGGTGCAAGTGCCTATGGCGGAACCGGAACCATCGGAGGAGCAATCATCGGTGCAATTTTCATGGGTGTTCTGAACAATGGTATGTCCATTCTCGGTATTGACGCCAACTGGCAGAAAGCCGTAAAAGGTATCGTAGTACTAGCAGCGGTGGCATTTGATGTTATCAGTAAGAAACAGGTGAAATCGAACTAGACACTGTTGCCAAGTTGTATGTAGTAGCTTATTCTCTGCTAAAAGGACAACCATGGCTGTTACGATTAGGGATATTGCAAAGAAGGCTGGAGTATCCAGAGGGACGGTGGACCGGGTACTCCACAATAGGAAAGGCGTCAACGAAGAGGTTGCCTCCAGGGTTCGAACCATAGCCAACGAGCTGGGATTCATTCCTAATCTTGCCGGGAAAGCCTTGGCGACCCGCAAGCAACCTCTGAGGATCGGGTGCCTGCTTCCAAGCATCGGCAATCCGTTCTTTTCTGATGTCATTGCGGGCTTTAGGCAGGCTGAACGGGAACTCGCTGACTTTGGCGTCTCTGTCGACATTATGGAAGTGAAATCGTTTGATCGATCCGTTCACCTCGATGCCATCGAGACGCTGCAGAGCAAGCGCTATGACGGTCTGTGCATTACCACCATCAACGTAGAGCCGGTTATTGCGGCGATTGACAAGATTACCGAGGCCGGCACAACCGTTGTCACCGTCAATACAGATATCAGTGATACACATCGCCTGTGCTATGTCGGACCGGATTACTATCTCGGGGGAACAACGGCAAGCGGCCTGCTAAGCTTGGTTTGCAAGCAAATCGAGCAAAAAATCCTGATTGTCACCGGATCGTTCAATATCAAGGGGCACCAGGAGCGCATCAGAGGATTTCTGGAGGGACTGACAGAACGCAAGATGCCTCATACCATAGTCGACGTCATCGAGAGTCTTGATGACAACGATAAGGCATATGAGCGAACCCTCTCCTGCCTGAAAATGAATCCCGAGACCAACTGTCTCTACTTGACTGCGGCCGGTGTGCAGGGAGCATGTAAAGCTGTTCAGGAATTGGGAAAGGCAGGGATTATCCGCATTCTTTGCTTCGATGACATTCCAACCACAAAAACACTGATCAAGGAAGGAGTCATAACCTTCACCATTTGTCAGGAGCCTCAACGACAGGGCTACGATGCCATCCAGAAGCTGTTTTTTCATCTGATGAATCAGCAGGAGCCTGTCGTCGATACCATAACCAGAACCATCATCAAGATTCGGGAGAACCTTGACGATTGATCCTACCGTTCCCGTTTCTGCCAGAGTTTTTCCAATGAATAAAATTCCCTCAACTCGGGACTCATCAGATGGATTACAATATCGGAACAGTCGATGAGTTCCCAGCCATCACCGGCGGGATTCTTGTGTCGGTTGGCAACCTCAAGACCGAGATCGTTCAGTTCTCCCCAAATCTCATGGGCGACACCTTTGAGGTGGCCGACGCTGGAGACCGTGGCGATAATGAAACAATCAGCCCAAGAACACTCCTCCGATACATCAAGGATGCTTACATCCTTGCACTTATGGTCTTCAAGAAATTGGCCGATCGCCTGGGCATTAGCCAGTACCAAGTCATTCATTCTCATTTACTCCTTACGCTGGACGCGCCTGATTTCCTCTACATAACGCTTGAGATGGGCTCTCAGGAGCTCCCAGTCGGTATTCTGCGATAGTGCAAGACTCGTTCGCAAATCAAAGACAGTTGCTTGCTTGACTGTCTCAAGCATTCCAAACGGATCAGACTGACCAGTAATGGAAGCCAGTGTATCGGCCAGGAAGGTTTTCCTCAAGTGGCTTGCCCCTTCAGATAAGACTTCAAGGCAGAGTGCGGCATCAACGTCGCCGGCCGGTACTCCCCTGGCGGTTGCAGAGAGTGTTACAGCCAATTTGCCAAAGGAAACCAAGGAATCGTAGCTTGCCTGCCTCACATTCGATGACGGCAGCCCCACAAGCTGTACAACGGCCATGGCAGGGTCGGAGTGTGAGTAGGTTGCAAACCCGTCGACCACCGCTTGCGGCAGCAACAACACTGCCAGATGGTCGTTCTCGATCCAACTGACACAGGCAAGCTCTCCATCACTGAGCAGATATTCAGCTTCCACCAGGGAAGGGCTGCAGCTGCAAAATAGTGTACTGAACAGAGCGAGCATGAGTGCCAATTTGCTCAAAACTTCCCTCCGCTGCAAAGAAAACGATAGAGCTCTTCCGAGCAGGCACTTATTTGCTTGTCTTTCGAAGCCAAGTAAACCCTCTCTTGCTCCAAAACAGCCAAACAGAGCTCTTCGGGTGTGGCCAGAGCCAAAAGACGCTCCCTATCCTGCTGCCCAAGGTGCGTTCGATTTGGTTCAAGGTAATCGGAAACATACACCAAAAGACCCATGAGTCCCATATGGATGCTGCCCAGGGAGTGGTAGCGCACGGCTGTACACACCGCTTTGGAAAATCCTCTGGCTGAGAGCAGGGAAGCGGCAACCGGAGCATGCAGCAACACCGGATATTCGCGCTCCTCGCCCAACAGGTGCAGATTGTGTGCAAGTGCGTAATCGACCAACTGCTCCTTGCTCCACTCACGTGCCATGTCATGCATGAGCGCTGCAACATACAGCTCTGCTTGGTCGAGATGAAGCGAATATCTCGTATCGAGCTGCAGGCAGGTCTGTGCAACAGCCAGGCTGTGACGGTAGCGCCTCTCACTCAAACTCTCTTTCAGCTCAGCCTCAAGAGCGGTACAGCCGATGCTCTCGTACATAGCGGGCAACCTCCTTGGGCATCAAGCGCTCGATATCATCACCAAGTTCCTGCCGTCCTTGCAACTGTCTGCATCGATCCCTGATTATCGTGGAGCTGTCCTGCAGGAGGGGATTGTCCAGATACAGGACATCGGCACCGAGGTCGCCCAGCTTTTCAGCACTGCCTTCCCGCCTGATGACTACGAAGGTGACCAGTTCCTTCAATTGTTCATAGGCATGCCACCGGTTCAATCCCGAGAGCAGATCATCTCCCATGACCACGGCAAGCCTGCCCTGGATGGAGTATTGCAGATACAGGTATTTTACGGTGTCATAGGTGTAGGATACTCCGCCGCGCACCAGTTCGCAATCTTCGGCGATGAACTGGACCGGGGGGTCGTCTGGATACAATTGGGGGTAGGAAGCAAAACCAAGGCGGAGCATGTTCATGCGATGCTCTGCGGAAGCAGGATTTACATCCTGCTTGAAGTTGTTGCGTGCAACAGGTACGAAAATGAACCTTCTATAGTTGGTGGAGGTGACAACCGTATGAACCAGATGGAGATGCCCCAAATGTACGGGATCAAAGCTTCCGCCTACCATTGCAGTCGGTTCTGCTGCCAAAACAAGCCTCCTAGTGGCTTTCGTTCTCAGAAGGATAGTATGCATCAAGGTCGACCGTTGAGGAAAAGCCCCCTTGGGCGCCTTCATGCAAAGCCTTGCTTGCTGCATCCTCATTCCGGCTAACCATGCGTATGAAAGCCTGCCTCACATCCTCAACCCCCATCTCAAGGTAGACGCAGAGTCCGATGACCTCTTTGTCAGCGTACTTCTGCTTCAACTCCTCAAGCCTCTCTGCAGTCCCCGGTTCATCGAGTTTTGTCCCGATGATTACCTGCTGCTTATTCAATAGCTCAGGCTCGTACGCCTCAAGCTCCTTGCAAAGTATATCATAAGCATCCAGATACCGGTCATCCGAAAGATCGATCAGGAAGGCAAGACCAGCGGTCCTGCTGATATGCCTGAGAAACTTGATTCCCATGCCCGCTCCCTCGCTGGCCCCTTCAATGAGGCCGGGAATATCGGCGAGCACAATGTCGTGCTCACCGTAGCGCATCATGCCAAGCTGGGGAATCTTGGTGGTGAAGGGATACCCTGCCACCTTGGTACGTGCATTGGTAAGCATGTTCAGCAAACTCGACTTGCCTGCATTGGGAAACCCGACGAAGCCGATGTCGGCGATCACCAAAAGCTCCACACCGATGCGCATCTCTTCACCCTTTTCACCAGGTTGGGCGAAACGGGGAGCTTGACGGGTAGCTGTGCGAAAGTGATAGTTTCCCTGCCCGCCGCGGCCGCCTTTGAGAAAGACCCAGCGGTCGACACCGGTAAGGTCCTTGATGACCTCTCCGGTCTCGGCATTCTTGATGACGGTTCCGGGTGGAACAGGAATCTCGATGTCGACTCCATCACGACCGTAACACCGTTCACCACTGCCGTTTTTTCCGTTTTCTGCACGGTAGGTACGGACAAGCTTCAAGTGGGCGAGCGTTCTCAAGTTATGCTTGACGACAAATACGACATCCCCGCCTCGGCCGCCGTCGCCACCGTCCGGGCCTCCCTTGGGAACATACTTTTCCCGTCGGAAGGAAACACAACCGTTGCCCCCGTTTCCGGAGGCAACATCAAGATACGTCTCGTCTGAAAATCCAAACATGCATTCGTTATCTTCGGCTTTCGCCTATCGTTTACTCAGTTACGATGCTGATATACTTGCGGTTGTTTCTGCTGTGGAACAGAACAGTACCTTCAGCCTTTGCAAACAGCGTATAATCGGAACCGAGGCCTACATTCTGACCAGGATGGAACTTGGTTCCATGCTGGCGAACAAGGACTTCACCTGCTTTGACCAACTGGCCACCAAAGCGCTTCACACCCAGACGCTGGGAATTCGAATCGCGACCATTGCGGGAACTTCCGCCACCTTTCTTATGTGCCATCTTGCGTCCTCCTTATGCAATGATCTTGTCGATCGTGATCAGGGAGTACCGCTGGCGGTGACCCTGGGTCCTTTTATAGCCCTTGCGGCGCTTCTTTTTGAACACTCTGATCTTGTCACCCTTGAGTTCGCCTACCAGGGTCGCCTTGACCACTGCATCAGCTACATACGGGGTGCCAAACTTTGCATTGCTCTCATCCACAATGGCGAGAACGGTGGCGTACTCAAGGGAAGAACCTGCCTCACAGCTGCTGATATGATCAACCTGGACGGTTTCCCCTTCGACGGCCTTGTACTGCTTTCCGAGAATCTCTACAAGTGCGTACATGTCGATATTCATCCTTCGATTTAGTTTGTGCCTATCTCTTATACCACACTTGCAGATAAAGACTCAACAGTTTTTTAAAATAAGTGATTGAAAAACAAAGAAAAAGCTCTTGAAAAATTACCGACCGATAGGTTAGTATTGGCTATGCATACCACCTCGACCAAACAAAACCTCATCCTATCACTGCTTAAACTTGGCTCTGAACAAGGCTTGCAAGCCATATCGCTCTCGACCCTTGCAAAGGAAAACAAGATCAGCAAAGCTGCATTGTATCATCACTTTGCAAGCAGGGAAGCCATGATCGAGGAGCTGTTCTCCTATTGCAACACCCTCGCCTACCAGCAGATGGCTACCATCAGCCTATCAGGGAGCCCGGCCGAGGTCCTCAGTCGTGCAATGGATCACTGGCATGACCTGTATGCCAATGCACCGATGCGCTACTTCTACCGCATCATCCAAACAGAAGCCCTGACGCACCCGGCGGCGAAAGCAATACAGACAACCTTGGATGAGATGCTTCAAGGCCAAAGCAGAATTCTTCTGGAAAGCCTCAGTGAATCATCCCGGCTGGTCATCGAGGACATCGACCTTGCCGTTCTCACCTTCAGTTCCGTCGTCCAGCAGTTTCTCAGGCGGATACTCCTGGACGAAACAGAGGACCTGGAGTGGGAGGAGGAACGCTTCATCCAGAATTTCTGCACCCTCTACCAAGGCCGATGAATCACATCGATGCAAGAAACGGGATGCCGACCAGACCAAAGGCGTTCTTCAGCACCTGCAGGACCATTGTAGCGAGCTCGATGCGGCTGCGTACCAAATCAGGGGTGGCCGCCTTGAGCACCGGATTGTCGTGATACCAGCGGGAAAAGAGCTTGGACAAGTCATACAGGTAGGAGCAGAGCAAGGAAGGATCGTACGAAGCACCCGCCTTCCGGACCACCTCGGGATAGAGGGCGATCTGCTTGATCAACTCACGCTCATCACTGAGGGTGAGCAGGCTGCTGTCAAAGCCAAGCTTCTGGATGTCTGCATACTCACTCTCATACTTACGCAGCATGCTTGAGATTCTTGCACCCATGTACTGAAGATACGGACCCGTATTCCCGTTGAAAGAGATGGACTCGGCCGGATTGAAAATCATATCCTTGGTGGGAGTAACCTGCAACAGATAGTAGTTCAATGCCCCCAAGGCAATGCTTTGGCTGGTTTTCTCAATATCATCAACCAAGGCTTCGCGTTCCTTTGCCTCGATTTCCTTGCGGGCCAGCGACGTAAGGGTGTCTACCAACTCGTCTGCATCGACTACAGTCCCTTCCCTGCTCTTCATCTTCCCGTCCGGCAGGTTGACCATGCCGTAGGAGAGATGATGCAGGTCCTTGGCCCAGTCATAACCAAGCCGATCAAGGACATAGAAAAGAACCCGGAAATGGTACTGCTGTTCGCTGGCCACGACGTAAATGAGGGAATCAAACGGCCAATCCTTGTGGCGCATGATGGCCGTCCCAACGTCCTGGGTCATATAGAGACTGGTTCCATCCTTGCGAAGCAGAACCTTCTTATCAAGCTTGATAGGCTCGAGGTCGACCCATACCGAACCGTCCTCCTCGCGATAGAAGACTCCCTGTTCGAGGCCCTTGAGAATCTCATCCTTGCCGTACTTGTACGTTTCAGACTCATAGTAGTAGGCATCGAAACTGATACCCATCTTCTGGTAACTCTCGTGCAGGCCGTCGAGCGTCCAGCCGTTCATCAACTTCCATAGTTCGATAACCTGCTCATTGCCGGCCTCCCACTGCCTGAGCATCTCTTGGGCCTGGTCCTCAGCAGTAGGATCCTCCTTTGCCCACTGGGCAAACATCACATAGTACTTTCCAACCAGGTGGTCACCCTTGATGCCGCTGGATTGCGGGGTTTCCCCATTGCCGAACTTTTGGTAGGCAAGCATCGATTTGCAGATATGCACCCCGCGGTTGTTGATCAAGTTGACCTTGCGGACAGTCGCACCGTTTGCCTTGAGGATTGCGGCTACGCTTTCACCAAGGCTGTCGTTGCGCATATGGCCCAAATGCAACGGCTTGTTGGTATTCGGGCAGCTGAACTCAATGGTCACACGCTTTTCGGCCATACTCTTATTGGTTCCATAGAGCTCTTTTTGCTCGGACAGTTGCACAGAGAGCGCAGTGGCAAGGGCCGCCGTGTCGATGCGCACGTTCAGATACGGTCCGGCAACCAGCAAATCCCCCAACGGACGGTCTTCAACCTTCTCAAGGCGGGTCTTGAGGGAGGATGCAAGCATGGGAGGGGCGGTTCTCAGCATTTTTGCGTACGCAAAAAGCGGGAAAGCCAAATCACCCAGCTCGGGTTTCGGCGGCGTCTGAACAGCAAGGGGAGGAAGCTGTACATCCGTCCCAAACACTTCTTTTGCATAGAGAGCCAACTGTTCTTCAATGAGCGACTTCCAAGTCTCGCGTACGGCATCAAGCATCTGTTCGTTCCTTTCTCTGTAAATACCGACTATACACCAAAAAAAACTCAGACTTCAAGTCGAATGCTGATCTCGGCGGAGCTGAGCACACGCTGCATCCCATTTTCATCCTCCACAATCAGGTGGGCATCATCGTCGATTCCCACTGCTGTTGCAGAAAAAGCCTGCCTGCCTTGATGAACCGTAATGTTGCGGCCCAACAAGAGAGAGCGATCACGATACACCGACAAGAAGGAGCGGTCCGGCAACCTGGAAACCAATGCATGCAGGTTGTGCACCACCTCGGAGACCAGGGCATTTGCATCAAAGGAGGGCGGCACTGAAGCGGGACCGTCATACAACGAGGTCGCCAAAGGCCTCAGCTCTTCGGGAAAGGCGGCCTGCGGGATGCAGAAATTTATTCCGATGCCTACAACCACCGCACTCAGGCTTCCGCTCTCTACCCCCAACACCCCCTCGGTGAGGATCCCGCATACTTTTTTCCCTTCCCAATAGAGGTCGTTGACCCACTTGATCCGACACTGTTTGCCACTGACATGTTCTATAGCCTCCAAGGCAGCCACACTGGCGGCACTGGTGATGAGTTGCGCCGATTCCAAGGTGAACCCCATCGGCAGCAGGACACTGAGATAAAGGCCTCCCTTCGGGCTGAAAAAGGTACGGCCGAGCCTTCCCCTGCCTCCGCTCTGATAGGTTGCAACAACTACAGCCGGTCGTTGCCCGTGTTCGGAAGCAAGGACTTTCGCATAGCGGTTGGTTGAGTCGAGCGAATCGAAAAGATGTACTTCGAAGGAAGGAAGCAACCCAGCCAATCGTTCCTTGTTCAGCAGGGTGGTGGCGGTCAACAACCGGTAGCCCCTGCGGGAGATGCCTTCGATGACATGGCCTTGGTCACGCAGGCTCTCCATGGCTTTCCACACGGCGCTTCGGCTAATGCCCAACCCTGTGGCAAGCTCTTGGCCTGAAAGATAGCGATCGCGGTTCTGTTCCAAAAGATGGAGTACTGTTTGCTCACTTG
>NZ_DJGW01000101.1:0-3806 GCF_002432845.1 Sphaerochaeta sp. UBA5836 | reverse complement strand
GGTGCGATCCGCCTCACAATCCTTGTGCTTTGGCCGGTCGTGGTATCGATATACCCATTCATGTCATCCAGATGGATTCCCATGGCGACTATCCAGTCAAAGTCCTTGTAGAGCTTGGCATAGGTGAGTTTCTCGGAGATGGTTTCGCTGCCCATCTTCTTGAAGTAATAGGTGAAAAACAGTTCACCATGTTGTTTCACACCTTCCAGCTCGGTCTTATAGGGGGTGGTGCCCTTCACATCGGTCATGTTGGTGGAAAGCTTTGTTCCAACTGTATCACGCAGGTTGGGGTGGATGCGCCTGATGGCGTAATCATCACCTCCTTCGTAGTTGAGAACCTCATTCACCCAGATGTAGGAATTCTCCGAATATGTTGAGTCATAGATTTCCTTGGCGATATGCTCTTTCACCTGTTCATCAACAAAGTCTTGGGGAATACCAACAAAGAGCGTATAGGGCCCTAAGGACTTGAGTGCATATATGGTATATGCTTGAGAAAGATAGCCAGCCATCTCAACAGGGACAACACCCATCTGAAACACCCCGTGGCTGTCCAGAAGCACATGTCCTGTATTCTTCTCCCAGAGTATCGCCGTCCAGAGCGCATTGCTCTCGTTGGCGAAATAGGAGATGATTTGGTCGATGTGCTCGCTGCCGCTTTCGTACAGGTGATCGACCATGTAGATTGTTCTTTCCAGCTCCGTAAGAAAATACTGCTGAGCCAGCTCGCGTTGGGTATCGATCCGCTTTATTTGGTTGTTCACCGTATCGTAGAGGAACCGACGCTTCAGCTGCTCTATGCTTTGCGCTGTATTAGTGGTATAGACGCGCTCGACCCGCATGAGCGTCAACAATGACATGACAAGAAGCAGGATGGTGGAGAGCAGGACGAGTGCTGTACTGACAATCCAATTCTTTTGCTTCATACCACTCCCTGCATAATTTTTTCTTCAAGCGTATCATACGAAGGCCAAATCAACAATGCAAAAACTTGCCCTGCAGCATGTGCAGTTATCCACAAGTTCTTCTTGTAACAAGAGAGAAAAACCTACTTGAGAAAATGCTTGTAAGTACTGTCGAGAGGTGATTTACCCAGTACTTCAGAAT
This sequence comes from Sphaerochaeta sp. UBA5836, assembly GCF_002432845.1. NCBI lineage: Bacteria > Pseudomonadati > Spirochaetota > Spirochaetia > Spirochaetales > Sphaerochaetaceae > Sphaerochaeta > Sphaerochaeta sp. UBA5836. The sequence continues at coordinate 2,699 of NZ_DJGW01000101.1, read as the reverse complement.
CGAGGAAAGGTTGTGGATAACCTGTTGATAACTGGTTTATCTTCTGTACATCGATCATCAAAAAGAAGTATGTAAAACCACATGAAACCCATATAAAAATTAGTGTGAAGTTGTGAGCTAGGAATTTAATTAATTGCATATAATATATTAAGTTGTCATTCTTCGAAGATACGTCGCAAAACCTGTTGCAACATACAGCAACTTCTCACTTCTCCGCCTGGTATGCAACACGGAAAAAACAGGTTGTGGATAACTTGTGGATAACGTTGTGGACAGCAGACGGAAATCAAGGCGAATTCATGATTTACTCACATCTTTCTATCTCAAGACCAAGTGCCTGCAGCTTTCCTGCAAGGTCCTCGTATCCCCGTTCAATTTGGTAGATATTCTGGATTACACTCTCCCCCTGGGCACAGGCTGCAGCAATGACCAAGGCCATTCCAGCCCGAACATCAGGACTGGTGACCGTAGATCCGAACAGCTGGGAAGGCCCATGCACTACGGCACGATGGGGATCGCACAAAATAATATCCGCGCCCATCCTGATGAGCCAATCGACGAAATACATCCTCGATTCAAACATCTTCTCATGGATGAGAATGGAACCTTCCATTTGGGTTGCACACACGGTGATGATGCTCAGAAGATCGGCGGGAAACCCCGGCCAGGGAGCGTCGTCGATCTTTGCCGTATGGCCTCCAACCTCCTTGGTCAGGATGCGCTTCTGCTTCCGGGGAACCAACAAAGAGGAGGGGCCATCCTCGACAAAGGTGATACCGATTCGTTCGAAGCCGAGCCGTATCATTCGCAGATGTTCATGCTGTACACCCTTGATCAGAACCTGTCCGCCGCTGGCCCCGGCGAGCCCGATGAATGATCCAATTTCCATGTAGTCACTGCCCAACCGGAATTCACAACCTCTCAAGCGTTTTTGTCCCTTGACCCTGAGCCGGTTCGAACCAATACCGTCGATGATGCATCCCATGTTCTGCAACATGACACACAAGTCCTGGACATGCGGCTCGCTTGCGGCATTGTTGATAATGCTCTCGCCCCGGGCAAGGGAGGCTGCCATCAGGACATTCTCCGTGGCGGTGACCGAAGCTTCATCCAAAAACACATCAGAGCCGATGAGTGTTCTGTTTCTCGTCTTGATATGAATCTCACCTGCTTCATTGATCGTGCAGTCGGCGCCCAGGGCGGACAGCCCCATGAAATGGGTATCCAAACGCCTCAGGCCGATGACATCCCCACCCGGAGGAGTGAGCCGGACTTCTTCGTTGGTTGCCAGCAGAGGGCCGAGGAGAAGAATTGAACCCCGTACCGCCTCAACCAGATCTCGCTTGAGCAAGCCATTGCGGCTTCCTGTGGTGATCGTATACGTATGGGCGTCCTGTCGAACCACCGCTGAACCAAGGCCTTGCAGCAATTGGAGCATTACCTGTACATCCTCGATGTCGGGTACGTTCATCAAATGAACAGGCTCGTCTGTCAGCAGCGTGGCCGCAAGACAAGGAAGGGCGGAGTTCTTGTTGCCACTGGTCAGCACCTCTCCGCTTGCTGCCTTCCCGCCTACGATTCGATACTCACCCATCGCCGCCCCCTTTGCTGTCATCCTACCCTTGTGACACCACTTTCGCAAGGTCATTGTTGTGTTGCATGCATCAGCGATGATAGAATAGCAGTACATGAACAAGATGCAGCACATGGTATATGGAATAGGAAATCCTCTCATCGACATCATCGTAAGCGTTGATGAGCAGGACGTCATTGACTTGGGTATTCACAAGGGCACCATGGCGCTCATTGGCAGAGAGCGGATGGAGGAACTGCTGCAACTGAGCAAGAACCGCAAGACCACCTACTCATGCGGAGGTTCCTGTCCCAACACCATCATTGCCTTGGCTTCCTTGGGAGTACCTGCGACCTTGGCCGGCAAGATCGGCAACGACGAGAACGGCACTATTTATCGTAATAGGCTGGTAAGCCTTGGGGTACAGGATGAATTGGTCACCACGGACAAGGAGATGACCGGGTCCACCATCATCCTCATCACCCCCGACAGCGAACGTAGCATGAATACCTTTCTTGGAGCCAACCGGCTCTATGAGGAGGGCGATGTCCTTGAAAGCACGGTTGCCGCAGCAGACTTCTTTCATTTCACCGGGTACATGTGGGACACCCAAAGTCAGCAGGGAGCCATTAAAAAAGCCCTTTCCATCGCCAAGAAAAACAACACCACCATCTCGTTCGACCTTGCCGACCCGTTTGCCGTCGGTCGATACCGCGAGCCCTTCCTCTCTTTGATCAAGGAGAGCTGCAACATCGTATTTGCGAACCGGGAGGAGGCACGCATCCTGTTCGACAACTACGACCCCTATGAATGCTGCCGCTCTATGGGAAAGCTTTGCAGAACCGCCATTGTAAAGAACGGCAAAAAGGGTTCCTACATCTGCCACGATGGAGTCATAACCGCCATTCCGGTGAAAGGTCCGGTAGTACCGGTAGACACCACCGGTGCCGGGGATGTCTACGCCGCAGGCTTTTTGTACGGTCAGTACCACAAATTATCAATCCAGGATTCAGGCATCATCGCATCGATTCTCGCAGGCGAGATCATCACCCAGAGGGGAGCCCAATTCAGCAATGAGAAGGCTGAGGAGTTGAGAAACCTGCTCGGTTCAGGTGCGTGGCGTTCG
>NZ_DJGW01000032.1:0-8240 GCF_002432845.1 Sphaerochaeta sp. UBA5836 | reverse complement strand
TATGGCTTATTCAACATTTGGAAATACATGGTGGGGCGAACGGTGGCTGGACGCCTTGCATCATATAGACTACTCAAACCGGCTCGCCAGAGGCATGCGGTACGCCCGCAACGGCTCGGTAAAAAAAATCATCATCGAAGAGCCTTTGGTTTCTGCTTCAGTGCAGGGCAGCCGAAACACCCCTTACAAAGTTGTGCTTAAGGCAAATCAATTCGGCACCTTTGAGAAGACAAAACTCATAGCATTGATACGAAGCAACCCCTATTATCTCAGCCAGTTGCATGCAGGCTTTCTCCCCAAGCAACTGCTTCAAGTCTGCAATAACGAAAAAATTCAACTATTCCCCTCTTCATGGAAAGACTTGTCCATGCAGTGCAGCTGCCCCGATTGGGCCGTACCCTGCAAGCATCTGGCAGCAGTAATCTACCTCCTGGCCAATGAAATCGACAAAGACCCATTCCTCATATTCCGCCTGCACGGTCTGGATCTTAAAAAGGAACTGCTTGACAAGAAGCAGACGTTCGTTGAATCCATCCCGAGTTTTCAATCCTTGACTGAACCAAAAGATGAAAGGCCGGCCACCGATATGCTGCAACTTGATTTTCATCAGGTGCCTGATATGCTGCAGACATTCGAGCAAGCACTGCCACCCAATCCCCTGTTCTGCCCCGACCGCGATTTCCGCCATGATTTTTTGAGTTTCATCAAAGCTATTGCAAAAGCTGCAACAACCTTCGTTACAAATCTCACCTTCCCCGAACAACCTCCCCAGTATCTCTATTCACATTGCACGATCACCTACAAGCAGCATCAGTACAGCGGATGCCTTTCGGAAGGCCGGAACAAACTATGTTTCAGTATCGAAGATATGGATGGCCTGCTTACGTATCTGCAATCACTGCCCTTGAGCACGGTGGAGCAATTCCCCCCGGCGTTGCAGGTGCTGTTGCTTACCCACAACTTCACCCTTGCCCTCTTGGAGAAACGAGCCCTCGTTCCCCAGATTTTATCCATCAAAGCCGACACGTATTGCATCCGATGGATACCAACGATTTTCAATCCTGAGATTCGCTCGATTACTGACAGCATAGCGAAAGTGCTGGGTGGGGAGCCCATGATTTTCCTAGGAAAAACCGCACTTGCAAGAACAGAACAGATACTGCAGTTGGTCTCGCTCTTTGCAACAACCTACATGCGATTGTTGCTGCCGGAAGCAGACACATCCTATAGCGCAGAACATGCAAGCTTTTTTTCCAACACACCCTACCAACCCATGAAATTTTCCCAACGTGGCAACCCTTCAGCCATCAGCAATTGGTTGGGGAGACTGTTCCTTGCATCGGGCTCATACCATCCGGTGATATGCCTTACCGAGCAGAATCATGAGCAGTATTTGTGCGAGATACAAGTACAGCATGAGAGAGCCCTTCCCGTGTCGTTAAGCTCTTTCCTGGCTTCTTCGGAGGAGCCTTCAGCGCTTCTCAGAGATATAAGTCTGCTTGGAACGTACCTACCGGCAGTAGATGAAGCACTCCAAGGTTCCGGTTCCACTCTCGTGCAGGGAGATTCCTTTCTCCAAACCTGGTTTTCCGTTCTCCCGGTCCTTAAAACCTTGGGAGTGATACTCGTCATCCCCAAGACATTGAAAAAAGTACTCACTCCCACTCTTTCGATTCGTATAAGCAGTTCATCGATTGAACAAGTGAAGAGTCTGCTCTCCCTAAAACAATTGCTCAATCTCTCTTGGACGGTTTGTGCCGGCGAGGAGATCTGTGACACAGAAACCCTCAAGCAGATGATGGAAGCAGGACGAAGATATGTCCGCTTCAGGGACCAATATATCCAACTTGATGAAAAGGAGATGAACAGGATCAGCAAGTCCATGGCAAAACAGCCGAACCTCTCGGCCATCGACCTGCTCAAGGCCCACCTGGCGGGAGAATATGCAGGGCAGCCTGTCATCACCGATGAGTCTGTCCGCACCATGTTCGCATCGTTGCTCCAAGTCGAGCATGCAACAGTCCCGCAAGGCCTCAATGCTGAGCTCAGACCCTATCAGATGAGGGGGTATCAGTGGTTGGTGCACAACCATCGTCTCGGATTGGGATCCATCCTGGCTGATGATATGGGTCTTGGGAAAACAATTCAGGTGATAAGTCTCCTTGTCTACTTGGCACAAGCGGGTATCATCACTGTGAAAAAACCGGCCCTAATCATCGTCCCCGCATCGCTCATCTCCAACTGGTTGCATGAAATCTCTCACTTTGCCCCCATTCTGACATCGTATGTCCATCATGGGGAGGGCCGCAGCGAGCCGGGACAGGCACTCATCCACATCACTACGTATGCAACACTGCGCAGGGATGTAGAAACCTTCTCCAAACGCAGGTTTTCAGTCCTGGTTCTGGATGAGGCTCAGAATATCAAAAACCGCCAGACAAGCCAAACCCAAGCTGTCAGCGCAATCAATAGCGACTGGTCCCTGGCGCTTACGGGCACGCCGGTAGAAAACCGTCTGGATGATTTCTACAGCATTCTTGATGTGGTTATGAAGGGCTACCTCGGCAGCCAATCAAGCTTCAGACAGCAGTTTTCCATCCCGATTGAACGATACCATGACACCACCGCACTACAGACCTTCAGAGCCATCACATCCCCCTTGATGCTTAGACGGATGAAAACCGACAAATCGATCATCAACGACCTGCCGGAAAAACTCGTAACCGACTGTTATGCAAACTTGACACTCGAGCAGAAAATCCTGTACCAACAAATTGTAGAACAGACCCAGCAGCGGCTTGAACAGAAGGACGGCATAGCCCAAAAGGGAGCGATATTCGCTCTGTTAACCGCACTGAAGCAGGTCTGCTGCCATCCAGCCCTGTATATTGAAGAAAGCAGCCATGAAAGCGAAGCTTCAGGCAAGACACAAATCCTGCTAGGTCTGCTCCGGTCCATTCTCTGTCGCTCGGAGAAGGTATTGATTTTCACCCAATATGCCCGGATGGGCTTTCTGCTTCAGGAAATCCTGAAGACCGAATTGAACATCGAAAGCCCTTTCCTCCACGGAGGATCCTCTCTCGCACAACGTAAAGCAATGGTGGATTCATTCCAAAACGACCCGAATACCGTTCTGATGATCCTTTCCATCCGTGCCGGTGGCACCGGGCTCAACCTGACGGCAGCAAGCCATGTAATTCATTACGACTTGTGGTGGAATCCTGCAGTGGAGAACCAAGCAACCGACCGTGCATTCCGTATTGGACAGGACAAGCAGGTGACCGTCCACCGTTTGATCACCGAAGGTACCTTTGAGGAGAAAATCAATGAGATGCTTCAGGATAAGGCAGCCTTGGTGGAAGATGTGGTGGCAAAGGGAGAGACATGGGTGACCGAACTATCGCCATCTGAATTGAAGTCGCTTATCACATTGCGCGAAGACCACGTACAGATATAAGCCGGCTCCCCTGAAGAAGCCGGCATACACGTACAAAAAGAGGACTCAGGGAAGGAAGACCTTCACCTTCTGCTCCGACCGAATCCTGTCACGACCTTCCTGCAAGTCGGACAGTTCTCCGGTAGCCCATGCCTGGACAACCAAGTTGCCCAAGGCGGTGGCTTCCACCGGCCCGGCGTACACCGTAAGGCCGGTCAACGTAGCGGTCCACTGGTCGAGAATCTCGTTCTTGCACCCTCCCCCGATGATGTACAAGGAGGTGAACTTGGTCTTGATGACCTCCTCCAAATCCTTGATCGCCTTCTGGTAGGCACGGGCAAGACCGCGGTAGATCGCCACCATGTACTCGCCTTTTGAGGAGGGACGGGCCAGGTTGTGTTCATCACACCAACCATTGATCCGTTCGATCATCAGGTTGTCGTAGGTGTTCGGCTTGAGAAAGCGCCCGTCCGCCGGGTCGATATACCCCTGGTAGCCCTGGCAGAGCAACGTCTGCTCATCAAGGTCCTTCCAGCTGATCGGCTTTCCTTCCTCACGCTCCCAGTGCCTGACACACTCCTGCTGAATCCACATACCCATGATGTTCTTCAAAAACCGAACATTCCCGCTGGCTGCAATCTCATTGGTGAAGCCGCTTTCCAAGGCGGTTCGGTCGGTACGCGGGGCGGCAAGCTCCACTCCCAGAAGCGACCACGTCCCGCTGGAGATGTAAAGCGGTGTCTCGCCCTTGGCAGCCGGAACCGCAGCCACCGCACTTGCCGTGTCGTGGGCGGCGCTGGCGATGACCACCACGCCCTTGGAGGCACCGACTTCGTGAGCTACATCCTCGGTCAAGGGACCGAGAATGGTGCCGCTGTCCACTATCCGGCCAAACAGCGATCGGTCGAACTGCATGTCATCGATGATGTCCCAGGCCCAATCGCCGGTCCTCGGATCATAGAGCTGGGTCGTCGAAGCATGGGTCCGTTCGTTCTTCATGACAGAGCATAACCAATACGCCAGCAGGTCGGGCACCGACAGATAGTGGCGGGCGGCTTTCAGTGCATCAGGCCTGTCCTGCTGCATGGCGGCAAGCTGATACAAGGTGTTGAACGGCTGGAAGGCGATGCCTGTCCGTTCGTAGATGCGCATCCTGCCGCCGAGGCGGGAGGAAACCTTCTCGATCATGCCGTCGGTGCGGCTGTCACGATAGTGATAGCACAACGAAACCAGACCACCGGTCTCATCGGTGAGGACATAGTCGACGCCCCAGGTGTCGATGCCTATGGAGGTGATCTGGTTCGGGTACTGTGCGAAGGCTTTCTTCAACCCCGTCTTGATCTCACTGAACAGACTTTGGAGGTTCCAATAGAACGATCCAAGAATCTGGTCATTGTGGGTCACAAACCGGTGTACCACCTCAAACTCTATCAGGTCCCCAACCAGAACCCGACCGTTTGAAGCTCCCAAGTCGATGGCAATATGCTTGTTCATCCTCACTCCTTGATGCGTTTGGTGTAATGCTCAAGCAGATAGGCCTCGGCCTCAGCCGACCACAGCCCGTTGTGCTTATCGACCAACTTGGCAAGTTCGGCGAAGACCGGGTTGGTCCTGCCAAGCTCGGCAAGTTCTGAGAGCGCCACCAAGGGGAAGTCCAGATGGGTGTACATCATTTTCTTGCCGCCGGGGATGTTGGGCAGGTTGATCACCGCCTCGGGTACTGCAGAAAGGCCTCCGATATGGGTGACCATGGCCGAGGGATTGATCAAGCCCTTCTCCATCAGCATCAACGATTCGCGCATATCATCGGTATTGCCGCCGCTGGTTCCCACGATGTGGGTGGAGGCATAGTGGACATTGTAAAAATTCAGGCTGGCTGTGAAATCGGTCTTGTTCGGACCTGCAAAGAAGTTCAGGCATCCATCCTTGCCAAGGATGGCGTCAGCCTGCTCGACCAAGGCCCTTACCGGTGCCATCACCAACACATCGTCATAGCCCTTTTTATCGGTAAGCTCCATCAACTTGGCAACCGGATCGCTGTATTCCTTGGTATTGAGATAGATCAGCTCAACTCCATTGGCCTTGGCATCCTCGACGCTGTACAGGCTTGCCGCCCGCTTGAGCCTGGCATCATCGATATCGGTGACCACCAGACGTCCGGGCTTGCGGTATGTGTTGTGCAGGGCATAGTCGATGGCCGAAAGTCCCATAGGACCAACACCGGCCAGTATGGCAAGGTTGCCGCCTTCCACGATCCCCATCTGGTGGACATAGCTGCCGCCGGTGGTGTGATACATTGCATGGAAGGTGCCCACGACACAACTGACCGGCTCGGCAAGGCTTCCCAAAAAGAAGGCATCCCCGTCATAGGGAAGCAGGCAGTCGAGCTCCATCACCTGATGAGGGATGATCACATAGGTTGCATCACCTCCGATGTAGCGGAAGGAGTAGCCCGGGGCATCGAGGGTCCCCTTGTAATTGAGAGCCGGTTGGATGGAGAATCGGGAGCCAACCTTGAACTTGGCTTGCCACTTTTTTCCTACTTCTACGATCTCGCCGCAGAACTCATGGCCGAGCATGATTGGATTCTTATCAATATCCTTGGGAATTCTCTTATGGTTGGGTCCCTGCTCGGCGGCCTTGTGGTCGCTCATGCAGATACTGTTCGTAATGACTTTTGCAAGTATCTCATCCTCTGCAATCGGAGGAAGTTCGAACTCTTCGAGCCTGAGATCATTGACTCCATAGAGTCGGATGGCACGTGTTTTCATGTCTGTCTCCTAATTCAGCATGACCTGGCCGCCGGTCACCGGGACCGCCTGGCCTGTCTCGTAGGTCTGTTCGACTATGTAGAGGATCGCCTTCATGACATCGTCGGTCCTGCAACCGCGATTCATCGGGACCTTCGATTCATAGAACCGTCTTACATCCATAACCGTCTTGGCCCCGGGGACCTTGCCGGCATTGAGGTATTGTACAAACAAGCCCTTCTCGGGGTCCGACCAAAGCGGACCGTCAAGGAAATTGCCCGGGCATACGGCATTCACCTTGATGTTGTCCTCGACCAATTCCAGGGCAAAGCTCTGTGTCAGGCCGATGGTGCCGAATTTCGCCCCTGCATACGCTCCGTTCTTGTTCGACCCTTGGAGGCCCGATTTGCTGGAGATGGCGATGATATCGGTGTAGTAGGCTTTGGAAGGAAGGTTCTGCAGAGCCATCTGCTGTGAAGCAAACTTGGTGCAAATGAAAAAGCCTGTATAATCTACGTTGGTGACGAACTGAAAGTCCTTCAGCGGCATCGACTTGACCGATCCTGCCCGAAGCACCCCGGCATTGGAGATGAACAGGTCCAGTCCTCCGGTCTGCCTGGCTACCTCGTCCATCATCTGTGCAACCGATGCCTCATCGGTCACATTCACCGTAATCGGCTTGGCTACGGTGATGCAGGCTTCATAGTTGAGCTCATCGGCGAGCTTCTTCGCCCCTTCTCCGTTCATGTCGGCGATATATACAAAGGCTCCCATCTCTACGAGTGAGCGCACCATGCCCTCGCCGAATCCTTGGGCACCACCGGTCACCAGGGCGATCTTGTCCCGCACCACATCAGCGCGGCTTTGGGAAGGTGCAAGGGTGGGAAGGGCGCTCACGCCCTCTGCACGGGCGGCTTCGTCATAGTTGGTGCCCAGTCCGTATTGCAGATCCAGGCCCTCGATGGCGACAACCGCGGGATAGAGTCGGCGTTCTTCTGTATAGGCTGAAAGCAAGCGCTTCCAAAGAGAAGCAGTCTCTTCAACCGAAGAGCCTTCCTTCAGCGAAGGAAGAAGCAACGAAGGCTGCCTGCCGGTTGTTTGGTGCACAAACAGGCCTTTCTGACCATCAAAGGTCAATCCCCTGAGCAGTGGTGCAATTTCATTGGCCGGATTGGATGTAAACGTCGTCATGCCTTCTCCTGGAATTTCTCGATGATCGAGTAGGGGTTGGAACAATCCATCGACCGTCCCAACCGGGCGTAGTGCTCAAGCCTGGTTTGCAGGCTTTTCCCGGCAAGGGGGTTGTCCGGATGAAACAACCCCAGCTTTGCATCGACGCTGCAAAGTTTCTCATGGGCGACCAGAGCCCAGGCAGAGTCGATCAGGTGGCGTGCATTGGGCTCAAGCAGCTCGGGGCAATTCATGCTCTGCCGGCTGGAGTTGATGTCCACACCGCTGATCTCCATCAAGCCCCGCTCTTTGGCAAGGGCCTGCAGGCGCAGCATCTGCTCCGTCGTATTGCGCGGCGGCATATAGGTGACGGCAGGAAAGCCGATATCCACCAGCAAATCCATCAGCTCGACAAGAAAGGAGTCCTCAAACTGCTCGGCCTTCTTGTCGCCGGTCACGCTCTCGGCGATATCCCCAAGGTAAGCATAGGCGGCAATGGCTCCGATGCTGTTGGAAAAATCGACCACCTTGCGTACATCCATGCACTCATCTCTGCCCGGTTGGATGAAGAAACGGGGAAGGAAGTTGCTCTTGTAGATTCCGAGCAGATCGTACGCATAGTGGGGATTGCCCTCATCGAGCAGCAGCGACTGCAGCTTGGAAGGAAGACCGAGGCCAAGCGAGGAAGTCAGAAACCGGACCAGCTTCTCCCCTTTGCCGAACATCTGTATGCTCTGGACGGCCATGGCATACAGAATGTGCCGCTCGGTTACCGATCCTCCCTCGCTGTAACGGGAGAGAGGCAGTACATCGCGCTCGAAGTCCAGGTCGAAGCCGTAGCGGCCCACCAGGGCCTGGAGCGCCTCAACCTGTGCCTTGTTGCG
>NZ_DJGW01000095.1:17025-17572 GCF_002432845.1 Sphaerochaeta sp. UBA5836 | reverse complement strand
GAGGCTGGTTTTCGCGTAACCGAGTTCGAAGGACGGGGTCGGGATGGCCAAGTCGTTCTTCTGTTTGTGCAAGTTCGTCGCAGGGATGCCAAGAAAGTACTGCAGACGGCACGCACGTTTGATAAGAACTGCTATCTCGTCCTCGAGGATATTCGATGGCGGCAGAACGCATTGTTATAAAAGAGATGTGAACAACCAATGGGGCTTCGGCCCCAATTTTTTCCTTTGACTGATGCTTGTCTTCGCTGAAGCATGCAATGAGAGAAGTAACGTTACCGCAAACATCCATCCATACGCCTCGTCGTATAATCCTCAGCCAAACACCTTTATAAAAAGCTTGACGGCTCATTTCACCGATGATAGAGTTAGTTAGACATCTTTTGGATGGTTTTGTTTTCATGAATGCGTTATCGTTAACGCATGAAGCTTTAAGGAGGCTGTGTATGAAAAAGTTGCTAGTAGTGGGAATGGTCCTGTTATACGCAATGACCATGGTTTTTGCTGCAGGTGCTGCAGAGAGTTCGTCCTCAAAAGGGATGATCGGCGT
>NZ_DJGW01000095.1:0-16968 GCF_002432845.1 Sphaerochaeta sp. UBA5836 | reverse complement strand
GAAAAACTTGGTTACAAGGTTGACCTGCAGTTCTCTGACGACGATATTCCCACCCAGGTTCGTCAGATTGAGGATTTGATTACCAAGGATGCAAAAGTGCTCGTAATCGCTTCAATCGATGGAGTGGCGTTGAGTGATGTTCTGGCAAAAGCTGCAGAAGCCAAGATTCCAGTAATCGCGTATGACCGCTTGATCATGAAGTCCCCGAACGTCGACTACTATCTGTCGTTCGACAACTACGCCGTCGGCCAGCAGATGGGTGACATCCTCATCAAGGGTATGAACCTCGACAATCCTAAGAAAAAGCCGCTTTTGATCGAACTCTTCGGTGGATCTCCCGACGACAACAACGCGTATAAGTTCTATGACGGTGCCATGGATAGGCTCAAGCCCTATTTTGACAACGGTACGCTCAAGATTGGTTCAGGCCAGCAGGGCATGGATACAGTCGGTACGCTGCGCTGGAGCAATGAATTGGCAATGGCCAGAATGGAAAACCTCCTCTCGGCCTATTACACCAACCAGACGCTCGATGGAATTCTCTCTCCCTACGATCCGATCAGTCTTTCAACGCTTGAAGCTTGCAAGGCCGTTGGATATGGCACTGCCGGCAAGCCGCTTCCGATTGTTGGTGGACAGGACTGCATCGTCGCTTCCTGCAAATCGATTCTCGCCGGTGAGCAGTATGCAACCATCCTGAAGGATACCCGTGTGCTTGGTCAGGCCACTGTTGAGCTCGTGGATACCATCATGCGCGGACAGGTTCCCCAGGGACTCGATACCACCAGTTACAACAACGACTCCATCAAGAACGGCAAGCCGTATATCGTTCCCTCCGTTCTGTTGAAGTCTGTCATCGTCACAAAGGACAACCTGAAGGCTGAAGTAGTCGATACCGGCTACCACACTGCTGCTGAAGTTGGCCTGTAAGAGTATGTATCCGGCTTCTTCCTTGAAGCCGGAACTGTATCGCATGATCGCGAACCCGGTGCCATCTGCCTGCGGCTGAATTGGAATCGGGTTCCGGTCTGTCTAGCGGGGGACCTGAATGCCTAACAATTCTATTTTGCTGTCGATGAAGCATATCACCAAGATTTTTCCAGGTGTGAAAGCGCTTGATGACGTCAGTTTTGATGTCAAAGAACGTGAAATACATGCCTTGGTTGGAGAAAACGGCGCCGGAAAATCTACGCTGATGAAAGTACTGTCGGGTGTATATCCTTATGGCACCTATGATGGGGACATTTTCTTCGAGGGCAAGCGTTGCACGTTCTCCAGCATAAGGCAGAGCGAGCAGGCTGGAATCGTCATCATTCATCAGGAGTTGGCGTTAAGTCCCTATCTCTCCATTGCAGAGAACATGTTCATCGGTGATGAGAGGGCAAGGTTCAATATCATAAACTGGGACAAGACCCGTGAAGATGCAATGAAATACATGCATCGTGTCGGGCTGCATGAGAACCCCAATCTTCCCGTGAACAAGCTCGGGGTGGGCAAGCAGCAAATGGTTGAGATCGCAAAAGCTTTGGCGAAGCATGCCAAATTGCTGATTCTTGACGAGCCCACTTCCGCACTCAATGAGAAGGACAGCAAGCATCTGCTTGAGATCCTCAAGGAACTCCGAGACAAGAGTAATATCTCTTCGGTGTTGATTTCCCACAAGCTCAACGAAGTCGCTGCCGTAGCCGATTCCATTACGATTCTGCGGGACGGCAAAACGATTGAGACGCTGGATGTTGTTCAATCTGAGCAAGGGGCTGTTTCAATAGGTGAAGAGAGAATTATCAAAGGGATGGTGGGACGGGAAATTACCGAGATGTTCCCCAAGCGAAACAATCCCATCGGAGATGTTTTGTTCGAGATCAAGGATTGGACGGTTCAAAATCCTGATAATCCGGAGCGAAAGAAACTTGATGGAGTGAATATCAATGTTCGTGCTGGCGAGGTCGTCGGTTTGGCTGGTCTGGTTGGTGCCGGACGTACGGAACTTGCCATGAGCGTTTTCGGCCGGGCTTACGGTGAGAATATCACCGGCAAAACATTTATCGGGGGCAAGGAAGTCGATATCAGTACGATACCCAAGGCAATTGAACAAGGTGTTGCCTATGTGCCCGAGGACCGAAAGGAACTTGGCTTGGTGATGATTCAGAACATCAAGGAAAATACGACGATTGCCAAGTTGAAGAAAATTTCCAATATGTCGGTGATCAACGAACATGAAGAGAATGTCGCGGCAGAACATTTTTGCAAACGTCTCAATACGAAAACACCAACTATTCTTCAGAAGGTGGGAAACCTTTCGGGAGGCAATCAGCAGAAGGTTGTGCTCTCAAAATGGTTGTTCACTGATCCAAGGGTTCTGCTCCTTGATGAACCCACGCGCGGCATCGATGTCGGGGCAAAGCATGAGATTTATACGATTATCAATTCTCTCGCTGCCCAAGGGATGGCGTGCTTGTTGATTTCCAGTGAAATGCCGGAGATTATCGGAATGTGTGACAGAATATATGTGATGAGCGAAGGTAAGATTACCGCTGAGTTGTCGGGACAAACGGCGACCCAGGAAGAGATTATGCGAAATATCCTGAACAATTAGGTAACACTGATCGCTTGGCGATGTTGTGACGTAGAATCCGGTATACGATAAGGAGTGTGGGATGAGTGTTTTGATTACGATTTTGAAAAAGAATGTAAGGCAATACATGATGGTCATCGCCTTGGTTGTGGCGATGATCGCATTTGGATTCTTGACGGACGGTATCTTTTTCAGACCGGTAAATCTGACGAACTTGGTGCTTCAGAACAGTTATGTTCTGATTCTTGCCGTCGGTATGTTGCTGTGCACCCTGACAGGGAACGTCGACCTTTCCGTGGGTTCCATTGTCTGTTTCATTGGTGCGCTGTGTGGCGTCATGATGGTGGATCTGCAGTGGAATCCGTACATGGCAATGCTGCTTGCGCTTCTTGTAGGTGCCTTGATCGGCATGTGGCAGGGATTCTGGATTGCCTTTGTGAATGTCCCACCGTTTATTGCCACCTTGGCCGGTATGCTTGTGTTCCGTGGTCTGGGGCAGGTAATCATGAAAGGACAGACCAAAGCCCCGTTCCCCAAGGAATTCCAGATGATATCATCAGGGTACATTCCTGACCCGCTCGGAGGCCTGACGATTGGAAATACGCAATTGCATCTCTTCACGTTGTTGATTGGTTTGATCATCGTCGCATTGATCATATTCGGCGAGGTGAAAAAACGAAAGAAGCAGAAGCAATATGACTTTGATATCCTTCCAGCGGGGATATGGCTTGTAAAGGTGATATTCATAGCTGCTGCCCTTGTTGCTTTCACTGTTGTTTTCGCACTCTACAAAGGTTTTCCCAATATACTTATCCTGCTGGGCGTGTTGGTTGTTGCCTACCAGTTCGTTGCATCAAAGACTGTCCAAGGTCGTCATATTTACGCTCTTGGTGGAAATAGAAAAGCAGCGGAACTGTCAGGTGTCAAGGTAAAATGGGTGATGTTTTGGATTTATACCAATATGGCGGTCCTGGCAGCAGTGGCAGCGATGGTCTTTACAGCACGTCTGAACTCCGCCACCCCCAAGGCCGGGCAGAACTTCGAGATGGATGCGATTGCCGCATGTTATGTCGGTGGGTCTGCAGTCTCCGGCGGTATCGGAACGGTAATCGGGGCGGTTGTCGGTGGACTGTTCATCGGCGTACTGAACAACGGTATGTCCATCATCGGCATCAGTACGGACTGGCAACAGGCCATCAAGGGATTTGTCCTGCTTGCAGCCGTTGCCTTTGACTTGTATTCAAAATCACAATCATCGAAGATAGCGTAAAAGATTATTTCATTGAAAATGCATGACCCCTGTGAATTATGTGATTCGCAGGGGTCATAAAAAAACCGGCTCAGAAATGAGCCGGTGATTCAAAATGCATTGCTTATTTGATTACCTGTTCGGTCTCAAGATCAAAGAACTTTGCCTTGACCATGTCGGGAATCAAGGAAATCTTGGTGTCCGGAGCAGGAACAAGGGTGGGTTCAATCTTGCCGACAACCTGGCTTCTGGAAGTAGACACGAACACGTGGGTCTCGCTTCCGAGGGGTTCTACGACGCTGACGGTACCATCGATGGTTTCACCATCCTTGGGGGTGTTGCTGAACGTAACGTCCTCAGGGCGGATACCGAAGGTGACAGACTTGCCGACATACGGGGTCAACATCTTCTTCTGCTCGGCAGTAACCTTGAGACGGAAGGAACCTTCATTTACATAAATGTTGGAACCATCGGCTTCAACTGCAGCTTCAAGGAAGTTCATGGGAGGGGAGCCGATGAACCCGGCAACAAACTTGTTCTGGGGATTGTTGTACAGGTCGAGCGGTCCACCGATCTGCTGGATGACACCGAACTTCATGACGACGATTACGTCTGCCATGGTCAGGGCTTCAACCTGGTCGTGGGTTACGTAAATCATCGTTGCCTTGAGGCGGTTGTGCAAAGAGGAGATCTCTGCGCGCATCTGGACACGAAGTTTTGCGTCGAGGTTTGAGAGCGGTTCGTCAAAGAGGAATACCTTGGGTTTGCGGACGATGGCGCGGCCTACTGCAACACGCTGTCTCTGTCCACCGGAAAGAGCCTTGGGCTTTCGATCAAGCAGTTCTTCAATCTCGAGGATCTTGGCTGCTTCACGAACACGCTGGTCGATCTCTTCCTTGGGGAACTTGCGGATTTTCAGACCGAATGCCATGTTGTCATACACGGTCATGTGGGGATACAGGGCGTAGTTCTGGAATACCATGGCGATGTCTCTGTCTTTCGGGGGAACATCGTTGACGAGATTCCCATCGATGTAGATCTCACCACTGGTGATGTCTTCCAAACCTGCTACCATGCGGAGAGTTGTGGACTTACCACAACCGGAAGGTCCGACGAGGACGACAAACTGTCTGTCCTGAATGTCAATGTTGACATTGTCGACGGCCTTTACTCCACCTTCGTACACTTTGCAAACGTTTTTGAGTTGTACTGTGGCCATAATGCCTCCAATTTATTTTATCTAACGTTCACTTTACCCCACGGGATGTCCGCTGTCAAACAAAAAATGGGAATAGTTTTTGTTTGATTTGATAACTATAAATAAAGAAAAGAAATATATAAGCCAAGATATCATAAAAGACAATCGTTAGGAAATTATTGTATTCGAATTGCCAAATTTGTTTCATAGCCAATCAAAATCCTATACAGCGTCTCAGGCCAGACACTTCTCAGCCTTGCATCGGTGATGGGAATCTCTTCTACTGTAATTGAGAGGAACGGCGTTTGGATTTCCAGCGTTGCTGCTTCTCCCAAGGTTATGATGTTCTCTGTTACTGTCGGCCTCACCATGCACATCAACGTCAAGACAGGTTGTACCTCCCCCTCGACCGATTCTCTGAGGACGATCTCTTTTCCTTTGGTGTGGGTCACACTTCGCTGATAGGACTGAAGCGGACAGTTTCTGTCATAGGCAGCTGCAAGCTCGAGGGTGATGGTTGAAGTTTCCCCTTGTTCGAGCTTGAGTATTTTACTTTGGTACTCCTTGCCTGCAAGCTGCTCATACGGAGGGAAATTGGTTATGTTGTGGTAGACCGACCGCATTGTCCAAATCGAATACCGGTCCTTGGAAAAGGTCTGCTTGGTATATGTTTCCACCCCTACATCGACAAGAATCGGCTGGCTGTTCTTAAAGAGGGTGAAGCTGCCTGTATCGTTATGGTTGTGACTATCGTCATTGCCGCCGGCCTTCACTGCGAGTGCATAGACATCGTCCCTGCTGATACAAAGGCCGACACTTGGATAGTAGTGGTCCTCTTGTGACGGGAAGGATGCAGCTTTATCCCGCTTTGAAGCATGAACAAGTTCCAGAAGGCGATAGGTGAGGTTGATTTCGTTGGGAAGGTCCCTATCTTCCTCCTCTTTCAGATTGCTCGATGCGAGAGCGAACCGTACAAGCTTCTCATCCCCGACAGCCTCTGCAAAGAGGTACTCCCGGATGGTGCAGCTGCCGGCAAGGCAGGAACAATCGGAGAAGTTGAAGTAATAGGGCCCTTGTGCGTGAATATGACGGATATAGGAGGCGATGTTTCTGATTTTCGGCTCCTTGAACACAGGCTTCAGGGCATTGCCGCTTACATCGTTGAGAATATCCAGGCACACATACAGGCAGAGTCCTGCATGCCGATAGTATTGTGCTCCCTCGCTGCAGCAGCCGTCTTCGCCGTAGTCCTTGAGGAAGCAGTCGATGCCTAGAAGGGCTTTGGCAGCAACTTTCGCCCGAAATGCTTGGTCGGTAGGGAGCAGGAAGGTGCAGAGCAGCACGTTCTGCGTGCACCATACAGTCCAATTGTTCATCGGCTCCTCCCTGCTGCCCATCCACCAGAAATGTTCGGTATCATAGGGAATGAAGATGCGTTTTTCAATCTCACTGATGATTCTTTTGTTGAGCAGGGGGGAAATCGCTTCCAAGTCGTCACAGATGAGGGCATGGGTTTGGGCGAGCAAGGCACCGGTCTCAGCACTGAACAAATCGATCACGGGTCGATTTGCATCAGGGAGAGGCAGCTGCTCGGCATCGCGGATATAGCTGTTGTGGGCCGGCAGGCACCAGGACGTCTCTTCGCAGATGGCCCAGATACCATCCACAATGGCATCGAGCAGGGCTTGATCGGGTTCCATGCAGTATCCCAATACCAAGGAGGCCAACAGTTTTCTCCGTTGAAAGTAAGGAGTTTCATAGACAACGCGGTTGCCCGTACGGGTGAAGGCAAGGTACTGCGCAGCCGGCAGGGGCGGAAACACCTGCTTTTGTGCCGACTTTGCCCGCTCGCGCACCAGAAGCGAATGCTTTGCATCGAGTGACATCCAGAAATCCCGGTCGCCACAGCGGGGGGCGGTACGATACGTAGTGAGGACGGGCGGAAGGTCGTTGATGTAGACGCCAAGCATGGTTAACTCCGTTTGCGCTGCAGGTGTTGCAGATATTGGCGAGGGGATATTCCCTCGACTTTCTTGAAGACTTTGCTGAAGTAGAAAGAACTCTCAAAGTCGAATGTATCGGCAACCTCATAGATTTTGTAATCGCTTTTTGCCATCATCTCCTTGGCGGCGGCGATTTTGGCATTCGTGGTATATTCAACGAAACTGCATCCACTATATTTGGAAAAGAGACTGCTCAGGTAGTTCTGGCTGAATCCGAACAGGAGGGCAACTTCTCCCAAGTTGAGCTTTCGCGTCACATGCTCCTTGATGTACTGCTGGATGTTGGCCACCACTTTTGCCCGGTAGTCCTGCTTGCGTGATTGAAGCTGGTCAGCCAATCCACCGGCCAGCTGCCGGAGATAGGTACTGCACTGGGCAGTGGTGCCGAAGCTGTAAATCTGGCGATATCCTTGACTCTCTTTTGCAAATGCACTTTGGACGAGGTTCTGTCCATCCGGCAGCAACGTGATGGCCATATAGAGGATATTGCTTGCTGTTTCGACTGCCTGCAGGGCGGGGATGTTCTGGTCCTGCAACTCCTTTGCAATATCCTCGATCACCTCGGCAAGTTTTTCTGCATCGAGCTCCTCGAAGGCCCTGGTAAGCCGAATCTTGAACGGATCGAGGTTGAAGCTTGCATTTTCGTTGCTTTGGCGCTCAGCTATCAGGATTGTTTTTCCATCCGAACTACCAGCCATAAGCTGCCGGGCAGAGAGGAAGGATTCATTGAGATGGTAGGGGTCTTGGACCGTATGGCCTACACAGCAGGCCAACTGCACGGAAAAGTAGTTGTAGATGACCTGCAAGGTTTTCTCCAGCACTTGGCGGATGATGGTCCGATAGTGCTGCGCCTGCTCATCGGTAAGGCAGAACGTGATGGCCAGATGATGTAAATCGAGGCTGGTGATATAGGTGGTCAGGTACCGGCTGAGCGTCTCCTTGAGCATTCCTATGGTGCTGTAATAGAGGTTTACCTCGGCTTCCTCCTGCTTTGACTGTATGTGCACATAGCAGACCGCATACCAGCGTTCATTGAATGAGATCTGCAGCTCCTGTTTCTGCGTCTCAAAGCTTTGGCGGGAGTCGATCAGGCCGTTGAAAAGCCGAACGAAGAACTTGTCACAAAATGATTGCATGGCGCTGCGTTCAAGCAAGGGAAACGTATGGCCCCGTTCGGCCTTGAGCTGCTCCAGCATCCCCAGAGCTTTTGTCACCGAGGACCGAAGGCTCTTCTCGGTCAACTCCAGTTTGACCAGGTAGTCCACCGCTTGGAATTTCAAGGCTTCCTTGACAAAGCTGAACTCCTCATAGCTGGTCAACAGGATGAACAGGGGGATTCTCCCGTAGGTTTTGGAGCACTCCTTCAAGACTTCCAACCCACTTTTAATCGGCATCTTGATGTCGGTGATCACCAGGTCTGGCCGCTCTTTTGCGATGGCGTCTTCCAGCTGCTTGCCGTTGCGGGCAACCCCAACCATTTCGATGCCGAGCTCATTCCATGAAAGCATGGATTGCAGTCCCACAAGCACCAACGGCTCATCGTCGGCTATGATCAATTTTACGGCCATGGCCGGCCCTCCTTGGTTCGTTTGGGCAAACGGATGATCGCCTTGGTGTATGATCCGACCACACTTTCGATGGATAGTCCATACTCCGCTCCGTACGTATACTCGATGCGTTTGGCGACATTGCGGATGCCTATTTCACGGAACATGCCTTTTGCCGGGGAACTTGCCACGGCAAAAACAGCATCAATGGTCTTTTGGTCCATGCCGATGCCGTCATCCCTGATGATCAGGCAGATTGTCTGACTGTTTTCCTCGTACGCTTCAAGCATCACCGTCCCGGCTCCTCCCTTGGGTTCGATGCCATGGAAAATCGCATTCTCAACCAAGGGCTGCAGCGTAAAGCGGGGGATGCCCAGAGACAGGAACCTGCTGTCGATCGAATTATGGAGTACCAACGTCCCCCCGTACCGATATTTCTGAATCACGAAATAGTCGTCAAGCAACGCAAGCTCGGCCTCCAGGCTGATGACCGGCTCATCGGCTTTGCTCACGTTCTTCATGAGCCGGGAGAGGCTTGTGGTCATTTCCGCTATGCCCGGTGCCTTCTGCAAGGTAGCCATCCACTTGATGGAGTTGAGGGTGTTGTAGAGGAAATGGGGATTGATCTGGCTTTGTAGCATCCGATATTCCAATTCCTGTTTCTTTTTTTCATCGGCGATGCGCCTTTCAAGCAGCGAATCGATGCGCAGCGCCAAGTCGTTGATCCCCTTGCCGATATCGCCCAGTTCATCATCCCATTCTATGGACGGGTCGCTGGAGAAGTCACTATGGGCGATGGCCTTCACCCTCTCCTGTATTTTTGCAATCGGCCGGTTGAACAACCGGTTGAGCAGTAGCGTCAAAAGCAGGCCGAACAGCAGGACGACGACCAGGATGATGGCAAGCAGTCCGAAGTACATCGTGCGCTCGAAACGGACCTTGCCTGAAGGGATGCTTTGGGAGAGCGAGATATCCTGAAAGCCGGTGGGACACGTAACCAAAAGATGTTTCTCACCTCGTATCCGTACTGAATTGACGGTGGTCTGCTCTCCGGCGGTGTCAAAATCCTGTTTGACCAGCTGAGGTGTCTGCATGAGGTTGAAGTGATTATCGCGAATCTCATAGAAGTGCTCACCGATGGTAAGAAACAGCGATGAATCTTCGCTGATGGTATAGTTTTTGATGAGGTCCAGGATCAGGGCGGCCGATACCGCCAGATAGAGCTGCCCGGTTACCTCGGGTGAAGAGGAGCGGTTGATGACCCGCCTGATCGGCAGCACCTGCTCATCCGTAAAAAGAAAGGGGTCTTCCCCGATGTGGCTCCAGCCTGCATTCTGCGTGTAGGATGCAGGAAGGACTTGTTGGACATTGGAGACCGTCACCGGCTTGCTGTCGCTCATGGAGAGCCCGGTATGAATCAATTTTGTGTGGTTGATGTCGGTGATGATGATCCTGCTTACATATCTTTGGGCAAGATTGTTCATCACCTCCTCCTTCACCCGTTCATAGGTGATCAGGTCGTTCTGTGTTCCCTCCGTCTCCAAATAGGCGAGGACCTGGGCATTGGTGGTGCTCCAGCGTATCAGCGAATCGATGGCAACCATGTGCTCCCTGGCTTTCGCCCCGATGAACTGCAGGTTGAATTCAGTGGAAGAGATCTGGCTTTGGAGAGCAAACGACCGAAAGAGGAAAAAGCTGAAGGTGGCCACCAAAAACGCAAGGGTGAGGGTGAATGTCACCGTGATCAGGGTAATTTTTCCCTTCAGGGTTTTCAGTCGCATACAGACCTCCTTGGTAGAGTATGGGACCAGATTCTTGGTTTCCGCAATCAGAAAGCTGATGGATGGGAACATCTTCGGAAAATTCTACAGGTTTGAAGATAAAAGTGCAGGATTTTCAAGATTTGCGGAAAATTGTCAATGTTTTGTCAAGCGAATTACATGGAGTTGTGCCAAAATGGGCCGTACCCTTGATGTTGGAAGCGGGGAATATCCCCGGCTTGTATGAACCGTAAGGAGGTTTAATCATGAAAAAGGCACTCACTATCATTCTGGTACTCTGCCTGGTATTCAGTTCTGTGTTCGCACAGGGAACCAAGGAAGCAGCAGCATCCACGGCCGAAGGTACGACCAACCTCAAGTGGGCATTGTGGGATATAGCATCCACAACCTATTACGAACCGTTGATCAAGGCTTACGAGGCAAAGAACCCGAATGTCACGATCGAAATGCTTGACCTCGGCTCTGCTGACTTTATGACCATGCTGCAGACCCAGCTCTCCGGTGGAGACTCCTCGATCGATATAGTCACCATCAAGGACATCCCGGGATACAACAACCTGGTCAAACGCAATCTCTTGATGAACCTGAACGACAAGATCAAGAGCGAGAAGGTCGACGTTTCCCTGTATGGCGGCACCACCGACCAGATTTCTGTCGACGGCAAGCTCTACGGCATCCCGTTCCGCAGTGACTTCTGGGTTATTTTCTACAACAAGGATGTCTTTGACAAAGCCGGCGTTGCATATCCCGACAACGACATGACCTTTGCTGAATATGATGCACTCGCCCGCAGGATGACCAGCGGCACAGGAGCTGCCAAAGTCTACGGCGCCCACTACCATACTTGGAGATCGGCAGTACAGCTGTTCGGTATCCTCGATGGCAAGAATACCATCGTCGACGGCACCTACAACTTCCTCAAGCCCTACTATGAGATGGTCCTCAGTCAGCAGAAGGATGGCATTGTACAGGATTACGCCACCCTCAAGACCTCATCCACCCACTACAGCGGGGTTTTCTACAACAACAGTGTAGCCATGATGAACATGGGTTCCTGGTTCATCGCCACCCTCATCAACCAGATCGAGCAGGGCAAGACCGAGGTGAAGAACTGGGGTCTGGCCAAGTATCCTCATGCCGAAGGTGTGCCTGCCGGAACGACGCTTGGAACCATCACCAGTCTTGGTGTCAGCAATGCTTCCAAGAAGAAGGACGCAGCATTTGACTTTGTGAAGTTCGTCACTGGACCTGAAGGCGCCCAGATCATTGCCAAGACCGGTACGATTCCCGCAATCAAGGATGCCGAGGTCGTAAAGATCATCGCTTCCAAGCCCGGCTTCCCCTCCGACCAGGGCAGCAGGGATGCTTTGCAGGTTGCCAAGACCTACCTTGAGATGCCGCTGCACGAGAGGGCCGGTGAGATCGAGGTCGTCCTCAACCAGGTCCATGATGAGATCATGACCAACAACATCAGCATCGATGCAGGTCTTGCAAAGATGAACGAACAGGTTCAGAAGATTCTGGCCAAATAAGTTCTCCGCAGTTTCGGGTACAGGGGGCAAGTGCTCCCTGTACCATAGTATGTACGAGAGGATGGTTTCATGGCCTCAAAGAAAGCTAACTTCAAAAAACAGTTGGTTGCTTATAGTTTCATAGCGCCCAACTTCATCGGGTTTGCCATTTTTACGCTGGTTCCCATTGTATTTGCCGTTGTTTTGGCCTTTCTTCACTGGGATGGTTCAAATCCCATGGAGTGGGCGGGATTGGCTAACTTTTCCGAGTTGCTGGACGACGACCAGTTCAAGGCAGCCTTGAAAAACACCATTGTCTATACCGCCGGTACGGTTCCACTCACCCTGCTGGCAAGTTTGTTTCTCGCTGTGATTCTGAACCAGGGCATAAAGGCCCGTAATTTTTTTCGAACGGTAATCTTTTTCCCGTACATCGCTTCCTTGGTTGCCGTTGCCGCTGTTTGGAATATGATTTTCAATCCCTCCAAGGGACCGGTGAACATGCTGTTATATGCACTTGGGTTCGAAAATGTTCCAGGTTGGGCTGCAGACAAGGATTGGGCGATGATCACCATCATCCTGTTCAGCGTCTGGAAGTACATGGGGTATTACATGATCATATACCTTGCAGGCCTTCAGGGCATTAATCCTGAGTTGTATGAAGCGGCAAACCTCGATGGGACAAACGCTTGGCAGCGATTCCGCTATGTAACCGTCCCTCAGCTCAGCGCAACCACCTTTTTTATATTGGTGATGCTCACCATCCAGTGCTTCAAGGTCTATGATATTGTCTATATGGTAACCCAGGCCGGTCCGGGGACTGCCACGTTGGTCCTGGTCTATGATATCTACAACAAGGCCTTCATCAGTTGGAATCTTGGCTCTGCCAGTGCAGTGGCCATGGTGCTCTTCGCCCTGGTACTTGCGGTCACCTTGATTCAATTCAGCTCTGAGAAGCGGATGCACTAGAGAGGCACAGCATGCAAATATACTCCAACAAACAAAAAGTTACCAAGACCCTTCTCTATACGCTCCTCGTGGTGTGTTCGCTTGCGATGCTGATGCCCTTTGTATGGATGCTCAGCTCGTCGCTCAAGCTCGACAAGGATGTTTTTACATTCCCCATCGAGTGGATTCCTTCCAATCCCAGGTGGAAGAACTATGCAGAAATCTGGACCACCATCCCCTTGGCTCAGTTTCTCAAGAACACAGCCAAGCTCACCATTATCGTAACCCTCCTGCAGTTGCTTACTTCCTCCTTTGCCGCCTATGCCTTTGCAAAGTTGCAGTTCAAAGGTCGTGATATTCTTTTCTTGGGATATGTGGCCACCATTGCCATGCCTTGGCAGGTGTATATGGTTCCGCAGTTCATATTGATGCGCTCCTTCGGCCTGAACAACACCCATTTGGCGATCATATTTCTCCAGGCGTTCAGCGCCTTCGGTGTATTTTTGATGAAGCAGTTTTATATGAGCGTACCCGATGAGCTGTGTGAAGCTGCGAGAATCGATGGCATGAGCGAGTATCGGATCTGGGTCCGGATCATGCTCCCGCTCTCAAAACCGGCTCTCTCCACGCTGACAATTTTCACCTTCGTCAATACGTGGAACGACTTCCTTGGACCCTTGCTCTACTTGACCAGGATGGAGCTCAAGACCATCCAGATTGGCCTGAGGATGTTCATCAGCCAGTACTCCAGTGAATACGGCTTGATCATGGCGGCAAGTGTCGTGGCCCTTATTCCTGTCGTCATAGTCTTTCTTGCTTTACAGAAGTTCTTCGTGCAGGGTGTTGCTACTGCGGGCCTGAAGGGGTAGGAATGAAAGAGATTGCAAACCAAACCGTTTTGAAAGCACTCGATGAGGCTGCAAGCCAAGTCAGAAGGAATCTGAGTTCGTTCACCTACCAGTGTCAGAACCATTCTTCGGTCAACAATTTCTATCCCGCAGTCGAGAACAATCAATGGACCTGCGGGTTCTGGCCGGGTGAGGTCTGCCTTGCATATGAACATACCTCCGATCCTGTGTTTTTGCATGCAGCGTATATTCTGTGCGAGAGCTTTCTTTCGCGGATCGAGCAGAAGATCGAGGTGGACCATCACGATATGGGCTTCCTCTATACACCCTCCTGTGTCTCCTTGTACAAGTTGGATGGAAGCCTCAGAGCCAGGAGGGCCGCCCTGCTTGCTGCCGATCAGCTGCTCACGCGCTTTCAAGAGAAAGGTTCATTTCTCCAGGCTTGGGGAGCGATGGGGGCGAAGGAGAATTACCGCTTCATCATCGACTGCCTGATGAATCTGCCTTTGCTGTATTGGGCCGGCGAACAGACAGGTGATGAGAAGTATCGCTCAGTCGCCCTGCGACATACCCAAACCTGTCTTGCCAACTCTTTTCGGGCCGATGGTTCAACGTTTCATACGTTCTTCATGGATCCGGAGACAGGATTCCCTGTTCGTGGTGAGACCTGCCAAGGCTATCGGGCCGATTCCTCCTGGGCCCGTGGTCAGGCATGGGGAATCTACGGTTTGGCGATGAGCTACCGTTATACCTCCGATCCTGCGTGCATCGAGCAGTTCAGAACCTCCTCTGCGTACTTTCTTTCCAGGCTTCCCTCTGATTTGATTCCCTACTGGGATTTGATTTTCACCCAAGGGGATGAGCCTCGCGACTCATCCTCTGCCTCCATCGCAGCATGCGGTTTTTTGGAGATGGCTTCGATGCTTGATGCCGATGAAGCGGCATACTACGTCTCCTGGGCCAAGGCCTTGATGCAAAGCCTCTATGAACACTATCGCGTCACCGATCCGAATCTTTCCAACGGTTTGGTTTTGCATGGTACATATTCCAAGAAATCACCGTATAATACCTGTACACCTGAAGGGGTTGATGAGTGTGTCTCATGGGGTGATTATTTCTACATGGAGGCACTGACCAGGCTCAAGGGTGGTTGGATTTCGTACTGGTAGGAGGCTTGGATGACAAGAAATGAGTATGCAAAGCAGACACGAATATGCTTTCTGGATGACAGGGATGCTGTTGCCCGTTATGTAAAAAACCATGAAGCCGATACGCTGCAAAAAATTATCACCATCGCCGATGATGTGGTCAACCAATCATTCCTTTTCAACCTGCGCTGGGATATGGAACGTACCTTCGAGCCGGTGGTATTTGCAGATGAGATCGACTGGCTCCACCAGAGCAGTGATGACAGCGAGTGGGTCTTCGCTTTCAACCGGATGCGGTTCTGGATCTGCCTTGGACAGGCGTATGCATGCACCAAGGATGAGAAGTATGCCAGGGCGTTCGCCCATCAGTTGTGCGACTGGTGCGGGCGCGTCAAACGTACCGACCCTGCCTGTGCAAAGGCTTGGAGGTCCATCGAAGCAGGACTGCGAATGGAATATTGGACCAAGGCGATGCAGTACTTCCTGGATAGTCCTTCCATCACTGAAGAGGTCATCGATGTCTTTCTCTGCTCGGTTGCCGAGCATGCCCGATTCCTCTATTCGGTGTGGGACAGCTATCACTTGATGAGCAATTGGGGAGTGTTGGAGAACCATGGGCTTTTCCTTGCATCCCTTGCCCTGCCCAAAAGTGAAACCACTGACATGTACACCAAGGAGGCTCTGAGGCGTCTGGCCCTGGAGATACAGATCCAGGTGTACGATGACGGGGTGCAATGGGAGCAGTCTTCCATGTACCACAACGAGGTGACGCACGACTTTTTGGATGTGGTGCTGATGGCCAAGCGGCTCTCTCTTCCGATTGATGAAGTGATTAGAGAGAAAACCCACCTGATGTGCCGTGCCGGCATGGCTTGGCAGAAACCCGACGGGACTGAACCCTGCATGGGGGACAGCGACCGCATCGACCAACGGGATATCGTCAGCAAGGGTGCCTACCTGTATAACGACGGCGAACTGAAGGGAGCCGGGTATCCCCATCTGGATTTCGATTGTGTCTGGGACCTGGGGGCCGAAGCAATTGCGTCGTATGACCGCCTACCGGGAATCAAAATGCAACAAAGGCTCAGCGTTCTCTTTGAAAGCGGGAATGCGATCATCAGGCAAGGTGGTATGTATCTGAGGTTTCACTGTGGAACGCTTGGTGCAGGCCATGGGCACAGCGACAAGCTTCATTTCGACCTTTTTGCCAATGGTGAAGATATTTTGGTGGATGCAGGGCGGTTCACCTATGTACCGAAGGCCGAGCGTTTTGAGTTCAAGGATAGTACCGCTCACAATACCACCACCGTCGACCGCAAGAATTTTACTGTCTGCAAGGATAGTTGGGAGTGTTCAAAGCTTTCGGCTCCTTTGGGTTTCCGAGCGGTACAGAAGGGACCTTACTGTGCTCTGCAAGGCAGCCATCAAGGATATCTCGATGTCGGGGTGCTTCCCAAACGGACGATTGTCACGCTCGGCGAGGACTTGATTCTCGTCTCTGATGCTTTCTTGAGTGCAACCGAGCACACATACCAGAGTTACCTCCATTTCAATGACAGCGGCAAGGTGAAACTGACCGATGATGGAACGTTCTTTGAGAGTCCGCTTTCAAAGGTTCAGGTCCTGACGGCCTGTAGAGGGGGTGTCACCCAATTTGTCAAGTCCACCCGCCTTTCACGCCACTACAACCAACTGGTCAACAATAAAACATTGGTAAGCGAGATTGAATCGGTTGGTTTCGGTTCCCTGTTCACCCTGATTTCGGTGAACAAGGCAGGACAGTTCATCCCGGCCAGGATGTCCAAGGTACGGGTGATGAGCAACTTCAAGAAGATTCGTTTCGGTGACGATTGGATCGAGGCGGTAAAAATTCAACGCGGTGATCAGCAATGTATCGTAGTAGTTGCACACCAGGAGTGGGCGACCCCCACCGATACCTTCAATGCCGAGGGATGCACCGGCTTTGGTTCTGTTGTTGTGTTCAATACCGCCCAAGGCGAGAAGGAGATAGGTACGAGATTGTTCTGCTAAGATTTTTCCAAGGATATTTACAACCCCTTTCGATTTTGCTATGATGGCTGGACAGTCGCGCTAGTAGCACAATGGTTAGTGCTCGTGCTTCCCAAGCATGAGACGGGGGTTCGATTCCCCTCTGGCGCT
>NZ_DJGW01000020.1:900-9234 GCF_002432845.1 Sphaerochaeta sp. UBA5836 | reverse complement strand
TCTTCCTTGTCTATCTGATATGCTTCGGGGGGATT
This sequence comes from Sphaerochaeta sp. UBA5836, assembly GCF_002432845.1. NCBI lineage: Bacteria > Pseudomonadati > Spirochaetota > Spirochaetia > Spirochaetales > Sphaerochaetaceae > Sphaerochaeta > Sphaerochaeta sp. UBA5836. The sequence goes on along the minus strand of NZ_DJGW01000020.1, from coordinate 9,199 downwards.
CTTTCAGCTGCTGAGGCGCTGATTACAACCGATCAAGTAACCGGCTATGGAATTGCTGACTATGAATTCTCAGTCAAGGGAAAAACCACCAAATTTGCTCTTTACAATGCCATCGTCCCTCCAGATGGGGATGTTGTCTACCCCAGTAAGGAAGCATTCATCAGTGCCCTGGAGGCAAAGAAACAGACATTGGTCAACAAGCAATTGTTCTTGAATGTAGAGTATGAGTATGCCTTTGCCTCTTTTGTCAATGGAATTGCGTATTATACCGTAACCTATACGGTGGAAGACTCCAGTACCTTGATTGTGCTTCCCTACCCGAAATTCGACAACGATAAGACTGGATTCCTCTTTGGTCTGAAAGCCAAGGATACCAATTTGTTGGGTACCTTCGGCGAACTCAATGCAACAGTCTATACGTCTCAGAACGATGGGACATTGCAGAATTGGGACGACAGGGAAGACCACCTTGAGTTTGACATCTCCAAATTCACTCTTTTGGGAACATCCATCAGCCTGAATTTTGTCTATGAGCGGCGAAAAACAACCAAGCCGTTGGGTATCTATGACTTCGACCTCGATTGGACAGGCATCAAGTTCTTGGGTACTACCCTCAACCTGGAAACCGAGGGTAACTTCGACCCTTCGGTTTCTGCTCAAGTGTTTAATTATGACGTAAGCTGGACGGGTCTGAAAATCCTTGGAACAAATGTAAACCTTGCTACATGGGCGGACCTCAAGCCCATCACCGATTTTTCAGTTTTGGATCCCACCCTCTACGGATTTTCCTTCAGCTATGGTCCCTTCCGACAGAATGAAGGGAGGTATACCCTCAGCTCATTGGTGCAATGGGAAGAAAACATCACCAATTTCACCACCGAAACCACCCTTGCCCAACATGACCTGAAACTCTTCACCCGTCCGCTCTCCTTCAACATCAGGGTTGAGACGAACCAGAAAATGACTTCAGAAACGGTGGACAATGTACTGCTCAGTTCGACCCTTGGGACAAGCTTTCGCTTACCGCTGGGGCTTACATGGGGTACATCCTTTACAGCAGCAGTGAATTTTGTCCAGAACCAGAATATGAATCCACTGCAGCGCTACTACGAGTATGAGAACACCCTCGACAATGGCGGGCGCATCGACTACCTTTCCAGCCAGCACAAGTTCCGCAGGGGCTTGGTGTTCTCCTTCAAGCATGTATATCGTGACTATCCCCAGGTAGAGTATGATAGCGGGGACTACTGGTACATGGAAAGCAGTGCAACCTGGTTTCCGTTCATAGTCTGGCGGTTCAATCCCTCCATCCGATTGACCGGGTTCTATGCAGAGAATGTTATGTACAATTTTCTCCCTTCCGATGAGGACTTGAATGTTGCCGACTACTTCAGAGGATATCTCTCACGCTCAAGCAAAATTGCTGAAGTGAATAACAAACTTTCCTATGGCGGGGTCATGAATCTGAACATGACTGTAGACTTCATCGATTTCGGGTTTGCCAAATCGTATGCAAACCCCTTTCTCGATGTTGGCGTATTCAGCAATCCCTCCGAACCCAATGGGCGTACCGTCCTGGCGAGTGCCGGCATGGAAGGCTGGGGGGTCCTGAAAAGGTTCCCAAGCCATCCGATGCGTGTCGCCTTGGGATTCAACCTCTTCGATGTCTACGATGCGCTGCAAGGGCGTATGGAGCCTATGGAAGTGGAGTGGGAGCTGTCTGTCAGCTTTGGGCTCTACTTCTAGGACTGGTTGCCTGCAATACCGAATTTCAGTTTCATGATCTCTGCAGCGTCAGCTATAATTTGTTTGGCAAAGGCATCACTGTCGAAAACCAAGGGAAGATCCTTGAAAGCCTGCTGCATCTTTTGTTGCTCAGACTGGTTCGAACTATAGGCTTGCAGGATGTCCACCTGCTTGGACACATCGTTTTCCACCCAGCCGACTTTTCGTCGTTCGAAGAAGATGGTGGTCGGCCATGCAGAGTACAGCAGGCTTGAAATGAGGAAAGGGCGTTGCAATGAAAGCGATTCCATCAGGGCATTGGCTCCCGCCTTTCCTGCTTGTACATCGCAAGCACAGATATAGTCCTGAATGTTTTTTACGAATCCTGGAGTGTACAGCGGAAAATCGGGATGTTTTTCCTTGAACAGCTTGTAATGCACTTTTGTGCTGCCACTCAGCTCCCCGACGGTTATCACCTGCCAGTCGAGATTGCGTTCTGCTACCTCTTCCAGGAAATCGGCAGTTCCGATGCCTTCGCCGCCAAGATTGAGAAGAACGGTAAAACAATCTTTCAGCCCCAGCTTGCGCCGCGCTTCTTGTTTGCTCAGCGGTTTTGACTGCATGAGTTCGGTTTTCAGGGGGAACGGACAGATTCGGATGGTATGCTCCGGTTGTCCGGCACGGATTGCAAGCTCCTTGCCGATCTCGGTACAGATATAGAGGCGGTCGAGATTCTTGTTGATACCGAGATTCGGAGTGAATACGACATCGGCTGCATATTCAAAAACCGGCACCTTCAATTCCAATACATCGACCAGCGGCTGGATCATTGACGCAGCAAGGAAGTGGGTAACAACAATCAAGTCGGGCTTGACTTGATCAAACCAGATTTTGAAATCCTTGATAGCATGCGAATGGGTGGTAACATAGCGCACCCGCTTGGCATTGGCCGCAGTATCACTTTTGGCATTGACCTTTGCCTCCATTTTGGGAAAGTGCAGTTGAAGACGCCAGTTGTATTTGCTGATCCAATTGATCATCGGCGATCCGACCGTAGCAAATAAATTTTCTACGACGGTAGTATGCCCAAGTCTCTGCAGTGCATCAGAAAGCGCCCTTGCCGGTGTAATATGGCCCTTCCCTGCATCTACATACAAAAGTGCTATATGCATACAGAAAGCATAGGAGGAAAACGGTCAATCTGCAAGTGATTTCACCTCATTGAGAAGGAGGTTGACGAACTGGTCGCTGTCAAACTGAAGTGGCAGTGCTTTCAGGTTGTACTCAATGCGTTGCTGCCTGGTTTTGTCTTCTGCAAAGGCTTTGAGTGTTATCATTTGTTGCTTTGGTTGTCGAATCACCCATCCCACCTGATACTCAAGGAAAAAGGTTTGTGTGTTGCGGGCGGCATGCAAAAGTTCATTGATCAAAAATGGTCGGCCCAACGAAAGGGATTCCATCAGGGCATTTGCTCCTGCCTTGCCGGCTTGGACGTCGCAGGCAAGCATGAAATGGCCGATATTGGAAACAAAACCGGGGGTATGCATGCTCATGCCGGGAAGTTGCTTGGCAAGCGCATGGAACCGCTGCTTGCTTGCTTCTGAGAGATTGCCGACCACCACAACCTGCCAGGCCAGTTTGTTTTTGATCAACTGTTTGACCAAGGCAGTCGATCCGATTCCCTCTCCTCCAAGATTCAGAAGAAGAGTGAAGCAATCCTCAAGGCCGAGGAGTTTTCTTGCTTCAGATTTTGAAAGTTTTTCCATCTGTTGGATGGATGGCTGTAGAGGAAAGGGTGAGAGCCGTACCTGCTCTTTTGTATACCCTTGGGAAAGCAGGTTTTTTACCCCCAGTTCTGTAGGGATGAATAAACGGTCGATTTTGCTGCAATAACCGGCCTTGGGATTGTTGAACACGTCGGCGGCATAGACAAAAATGGGAACCTTGAGGTTTGCCCGCTTGGCAATGGATGCAATGACCGAGCCTCCCAAAAAATTGGTACAGAGAATGAAGTCGGGCTTGGTATGCTCATACCAAGAGAGGAAATCGCGGTTGGTATGCAGCCTGACCGCCAAGGCCCTGAGGACGAAGGCGATAAAATGTGTATCCATAAAACGGTGGTACAAGCGTTCTATGCGGGGATGGTGAAGCATAAAGCGCCACTCGTGTTTGCAATACCACTGCCAAAATGGTGCTTTTAGTACACCAAACATATCAAGAAGACATGTTTGATAACCTGCTCGTTCCATCGCGTCGGTGAGGGCTTTTGCAGGGATGTAATGGCCTTTCCCAGCGTGTACATAGAGCATTGCACCTAACATGGGTGTATCATATCCAATAAGACGGGCAGCAACAAGTGCTGTTTATGCTTCTTGCATAGAGAATATCCTCGCGGTATAGTGCAACAACAAGGAGTGTTGCGCAGTGAAGATACTCATCACCACCGATTTCTACCTACCCGCGATTACGGGAGTGTCCACCGTAGTGGTGAATGAGATGGCCATGCTCCCTGTGCTGGGTCACGAGGTAAGGTTGCTGACCATCGGCGATAAGCGGTTCTCGTATTATCGCGACGGTGTATATCATATGAAAGCAAGCAGGATCAAGCTCTATGTTGATTCCTATATGACCTTTTCCTACAAAGACCGTTTGTTGCAGGATATTCTCGATTGGAAACCCGATCTCATCCACTCCAACAATGAGTTCTTCTCCATGGGGTATGCCAAGCGTCTCCAGGCTGCTCTGCACATACCTCTGTTGCATACTTGCCATACCGACTTTACCCGCTATGATGAGATGCAGAGAATCCGTCACACTTTATGGGATACGCTTATGGCTGCCATTGTCAAACGCAGAGTGAGTCGTTGTGACTTGCTCATCAGCCCATCCTTTGCCCATAAGGCGATGCTGGAGCGGTATAGGATTTCCAAACCAATCGAGGTATTGCCAAGCGGCATCGACCTCAAGAGGTTCGGAGTGCGTATTGCAAAAGAGCTGCGTAGCAAAATCAGAGGCGATTTCGGTTTCGGGCCTGAGCATGTTGTCCTGATTTCCGTATGTCGACTGGCTTCTGAAAAGCGGGTGAACCGCACCATCGATGCTTTTTTCCTCCTCTCCCTTCTTGAGGATTCTGCTCGCCTTCTGATCGTCGGCGGCGGCCCCAAACTTGAGAGTCTGAAACAGCAGGTAAAGGATTTTGGATTGGAGGACCGTGTGGTATTCACCGGCCCCGTCCCCTCAGAATCGATTCATCACTTCTACCAAGCCAGCGATGTGTTTGTCTCATCATCCATTCGGGAGTCACAGGGTTTGGGGTTTGTGGAGGCGATGGCCTCGGGCCTCCCTGTCATCCTCTGCGAGGATGGTTCGCTGGGGTTCTCAATCGAGGAGTCGGGGTGCGGGTTTCTCTATCACGATGAAAGAGGCTTCGTCACCATTCTCAGCTCCCTCATATCCAATCCCGCTGACATCAAGCACATGGGAGAGCGGGCAAGAACGGAAAGCGAGCGTTTCAACCTCGATCGCTGGGCTTTTTCACTGAGCTCGCTCTGTTGCCGTCTTCAGGCCGAATTTTCGCTGAAGGTTGGTGACCAGTCGAATCAGCGAGGGCATGATGAACAAAGTTGAGAGCATGCAATTCACCAGTGCCATGCTCATAAGGCTTCCGAAATAACGGACCGGGGTGTACGAGGCAAAGAGGAACATGATCATACCCCCGACGATGGAGATGGTGGTGAGAATAATCGGTCTGCCGGTTTCTTGAAGGGTTTCTGAAAGCAGCATTTCCACCGAACGGTTGTCAATCCCAAGTTTGTTCTTGTATCGGATGAGGAAGTGGATGGCGTCATCGATGCCTGCCCCGACTGCAATCGAGCCAAAGCTTACCGTGATCATATCGAAGGGTATTTGGAAGAAATACATGAAAATATAATTGGCCATGACACCGCTGACGATGGGGATGAGGGAATAGAAGGCCAAAGAGACTGATTTGAGAGCGAAGAGTACAACCAGGAAGACCAGCAGCACGCTGGCATAGGTGCTCTTGGTCTGGTCGGAGAGCAGGGTCTCGGAGAAGTGCAGGCTTCTATGCGGCTCTCCACCGAGGGTAACCGTTGTTCCATCGGGCAACAGCGGCAGCAGCGAGATGACCGTATCCTCTATGCGTTTTGCACTGCCTATGGTTCCCAAGGCTTGTTCCTGTGCATCGTAATTCTGCAGGATGATGGTCAACTTGGTTCCCTCGGGATTCATGATGGCCCCCATGTCTTCCTGTCCCTGCCGGCTCATCAGGATTACCATGCGGCTGAGCAAATTCAGGAGGCCGTCAGATTCGGGAATACCCTCTTCCTGGCTGTAGACTGAGTTTGCGAAGGCGACGTAGGAAGCGAATGAGAGGATATGGCGAACATCGTCGCTTGATTGTAGGACTGCTTGCTCGAAGGCATACACATCCTGCAGATTCTCACTCTTGAGAAAAAATTGAGATTCCCCTTGGGGGGCCTCTACGGTGATCAGATAGGGTGTATCGCCTCCCATTTTCTGTGCAAAACGACGACTGGCCTGTCCCAGCGGATCTTTTTTCGGCAAGTAGGACATGTAGTTTGTATTTACCGGAATATGGTCACGAGTGACCATGTATCCGCCGATGACAAGGATGAACAACACAACAAAAAGCGGCCAGGCACGTTTCTCCAATCGGTCGATTGAGACAACTGATTGTGCAAGATACCCTTTCTTATAGGTCTTCAGTTGCTCCTGCTTTGGAGGCACTACCAAGCTCAACAGAGCAGGAAGGTAGGTCGATGCAAGAACGGCGCAATAACCCACCCCGATTCCGACTGCGATGCCAAACTCCCTCAACGCCGGAGTTTTGGAAAAGAGCAGGCTCATAAACCCGATGACCGTGGTCATGCAGGCAAAGACGATGGTGCGAAGAATGTTTTGGGTGGACTGGATCGGGGTCATCCCTTTAGGATAGTTGGCATAATATTCACCTATCACATGAATGGCATAGGAGGAACCCAGATTGAGCACCATGCAGGGTGTGACGATGTTGACGATGGTAAGTGAATAGCCGAGCAGGCGCATCGTCCCAAAGGTCCAGATGATACCGATGACGGACATGGAGAAAGGCAGGAGCACGCTTCGTTTTGCTTTGAAGCTGAGATAGTAGATGGTCAGGATGGTTACGAAGCAGAGCGAGAGCAGAATGCTCAGGTCCCTTCCGAGGTAGTACATCAACCGATTGGTGAGAATCGCTGTGCCGTTGATGGAAACCTTGATGTCGGATTCCCTGAGTTCATCAAGGATGGTTGAGAGCTCATCCTCCATTTCGTGGGTCAGCGCAAAGGAGTCGAAACTGAACAACATGGCATCCATGTCTTCGCTTACCAGGTAGTTCTTTACCAATGGATCGTTCTCGATCCGTTGCTTGAGGAGCTCTGCCTGCTCTTCTGTCCACACGTGTTCAGGAGAATTCGATCCGAACGGGACGCTGACCAAGCGGCTGCCGCGTTTTTCGAAGGTCGCGAAATCGAGAACGGAAAAGCTTTGGCTGAGATACCCGGTATCGCTGAGTTTCTGCATGACGGTGGTGATTCGGTTGAGCGTATCCGCCTCAAATAGGGCAGGACTCTCAACCATCACCAGGTACGAGGTGCTGTAGGCAAGCGTATCTTCGTTCGACGGGGCTTGTACCTCCGTGCTTGCTACAAGCTGGCTGCCGAGGGCGGTAGTCTCAAGCACCATGGTTTCGGGTATGAGCTCTTCAACAATCGCAGAGCTTTGTTGAGGAGCGTACTCATCAGACCCTCCCCGGTAGGTCACACCTTTGCCTGTTTCATTCATCAGGGAGTTGTAATCTGCGTCGAGGTGTAAAAATGAAGCGTGGTATAAAAAAAAGGCCGTAATCAGAAGAATCACAACCAAAGTCAATTTGCTGTGCTTTCCGACAAAGGCAAGTAAACTATGTTTCATGATACTCCCGAACAACGTACTAAGAAAAAGTATAGCATAGAGTCCTCATAATAAAAACATACCTGAATACCCAAATCAAAAGTGTATGGGCCAACAAGAAATACTGGACACAGATACTTCTCATACGTATACTATTTATGGTACTCATAGAAATATTCAATAGCTTAAAAAAAGGAATTACAAGCGTCATGCATCTATTCCATCGATTGTTCACCATGCTTGTATTGTTGAGTGCCTTTATCTGCACGGATCTTTTTGCAGTACACACCTATACATCAGAACCGGCTGCCGATTTCACCGCCACAGGACTGGTCAGCAACAAGACTGGCGCCTTGGTAGGCACGCTCTTTCTTGATCCTTCACTCCCAGTCTCCAAGATTACCATCGCCCCGACCATGAGCTCTGCTTCCGTGCAGATGTATTACGTCAATCAGAACCAGTTGCACGTCAGCACTCTCTCCGGTTCTCTTTATGTTACTTATTTCAAAACCGATGGAACCCAGGTGGGAAGCAACCTGACCACCCAAAGTTCGCTTACCTTCAACTCCCTCGATGCTACCAGACCCGTCTCTTTTTATATCCTCGTAAACTCTTCCGA
>NZ_DJGW01000020.1:0-833 GCF_002432845.1 Sphaerochaeta sp. UBA5836 | reverse complement strand
CAACTACAATATTGCAGACGAACCAGTGTACAACATCTCCTTTGCGAATAGTGATGTGTATATTCAGGATATCGGATATGCGACGCTTTCCCCCATACCTCTTACCAATCTTAATCTACAGGTGGAGAACTACCAGAACACCTACCTTGGGCAAAGCCGGGTGAACGTCCGCTTTTATCAGGATGGATACCCAACATTCCGCTTCCTTCACACAGCAAATCCTGCATGTCAATTGCCATACACTCTTTGGGTCAACCAAACCGAGGTCCCTTACAATATGCCCTTCAGCCCATGGCCGGCACCCATGGCCGCAATTAATGTTGCCCAGATTTCTCTGATGGTGAGGCAGCAAGATTTGGATGCTGCACTGGAAGGTGAATACACCACCACCATCACTGTGGAGGTCATCAGCGGCATCTAAATCAGGCTTGAAAGAACCCGAAACGTTTTCCTATATTGGATTAGTAAAAGCTTTTCTCGGCCATTTGGATACTGCGTATAGCCAGCCCTAAAAAAGAAGCTCCCTGAACAACACGACGAGCTCCAACAGAGTCATCTCTATAGGAAAAATGTTGGCTGTTTTTTAAGAAATAATGACTTCAAGCTGTTTATCTGTAATTCACTGAGCTAAATTTTAACGACAACCCTTTTTCTTATGGAAACTGATAGTAAATTTCTATAACTATAAAGAATTGCTGCCTGTCTCATAGTGCATTACATCTTGGAACAACCTCTAATGTACTTAGAGATTGAAAATATAAGCACACAGAGTGTTCCAGGATATGTACATCATTTATTCCGGTCCGAACGACAAATACGAGTACCTGGGACTT
>NZ_DJGW01000098.1:2235-5383 GCF_002432845.1 Sphaerochaeta sp. UBA5836 | reverse complement strand
CGCGGGTAGGCGTATACGGCGTCCAGACCAATCATGGCGGTGAAGAAGCCAAGGAAGCCGACAATCCACCCCTTGATCGGAGTGCTCTGGGTCGAGAGGTTTCCGCAGATCATGATGCCGAAGACGGAGATGAGGAAGTACTCCCACTGGCCGAACTTCAAGGCGATCTTGTAGAGGAACGGAGTCAAAAAGATAAGGATGACGATGGAGAACAAGGTTCCGATGAAGGAGGCTATGACACCTACTCCGATTGCTTGTCCGCCATGCCCTTTTTTGGCAAGAATGAATCCATCCAGTGCAGTTGCTGCTGCAGAGGGTGTTCCGGGGATGTTGATCATGATTGCTGAGTAACAACCGCCCATGACCGCCCCCACATAGACCCCCAAGAGGAAGGCCACTGCAACAGGAAGCTGCATGGAGTAGGTCAGGTTGATCAACAAAGCGAGAGCCATGGTTGCAGTAAGGCCCGGTATTGCGCCTACGACAATACCTGCAACGGTGGCAATCATGGTTACAAACACCTGAGGGAATCCGAATGCTTGGGAGGCAGCGGATCCGAACAGGGCCAATTGTTGTGCGAATGCTTCAAACATAAGTTCTCCTTGCCTTAGGGAAGAGGAATTTTAAAGACGTACTGGAAGACTGCACCGATGACCAATGCAGAAATGGCTGAGATGATGATGTTCTTCACCAACGTCGTGGATTTCAAATAGAAAAAGGTCACAAACAGGTACAAGAACGTGGCAATGGCGAAATGGACTCTTCCGATGAGTCCAAAGATATAGACCACCATGAAGAAGGAGAGAATGACAACCCGCTTGCTTTGCGGATTCAGAAAGAGTGTCGTTAGAGCAGCCTTTGTGAAGGTGTTTTTTGCAGCTTCGACACTGCCGCCCCGCAAGGCACCGATGAACATGACAAGACCGAATACGATAAAGATGATTCCCAGGATCAAGGGAAAGAAGCCGGGTGCGTCAAGAAACGAGTTGTACACCTTCATCCCCAATGATTCGACGACAAGAAAGATACCGAAGGCAAAGAGCAATACGCCCATTACCAGATCGGATGTTGTAGTTTTTTTCAACTGACTCATGCACTTATCCTTTATGTGGAACAATGGTGGGGATGGAGTATCCCATCCCCACGGCAGGCAGCCTTATTTCTTGATCTTCTGCTTTGCCACGTCCCAATTGAAATCAGCGAGCTTGGGAATCCCAAACTTCTCAGGGCTTTCAACGGTGGAACCTACATTGTGCAGGGTCCAAGCGTAACCGGCTTCCTGAATGGCAAGGAACTTGTCGGCATCTTCTCCGGCATACCCGGCGATTACGAGGCCCTGGTTCTTTGCATAGTCCACGATTTCGGGCTGCTTGACGGCCCAGTAGAAAGCCTCGGTCAGTTTGTCGATGATATGCTTGGGAGCATCACGGGGGATCATGATCGGCCAGGTCTCACTGAGCAAGGGGATGTTTTCTGCATTCTTCTGCACCTTGGTGATAGAAGGAATATTCATACCAAATTCGGTATAATCCTTGGTATCAGTGATTGCAAGAGCTCGAATTTGACCTGCCTTGATGAAGTCGATGACCGAACTGAAGGTAGCCATGGAGATCTCAGCATCACCGGCAATGATGTTGATAGCAGCCTGTCGGCAGGAACCAGCAGTCATGTAGTTCGGAGCAGCAACACCGGCGATGTCGCGCACCGCTTCAAACAGTACGTGAGGTCCGACACCGAATCCACTGATGGCAAAATTGACTTTCTTGGTCTTCAGATAGGCCATAGCCTCGTCGTAGGTCTTGATCGGGGAATCACTGCGTACGATAAGAACTGCTGCTCCCATGTACGGGTGGAAGGAAGCCCAATCTCCCCAGAAGGTTTCACTGGTGCCCATTACACGGAACCCGGAAATCGGAGCGCTGCCGGTTGCAAACATACTGTAGCCATCATGCGGCTTGCTGTACATGACTGTGTTTGCTGCGACTGCCGAAGCGGCTCCGGCCTGGTTGACTACGTTGATGGTCTCGCCAAGGTACTCTTCCATCTTTGCGATAACAGGACGGACTGCGGTATCGGTACCACCGCCTGCTCCGAATCCGACATACACGACCGGCTGGGTTTTCGGCCACAGCTTCGTACCGGCAGCCTCACCGGTTGCCTGAGCGAACAGGAATGAGGATGCAACCAACAGTACACAAAGTACTACCAGAATCTTGTTTCTCTTCATAACAAAACTCTCCTTTTTATATTCTACGGCACAAGCCGCAGGGATCCTCAAGTTAGTTGTATGTTGTCTTATGAGTAACTGCAATCTAATACAAGACAACATTTTATCGTTTTCTTGTTTCGACTAGAGCTCTGAGAGCTCAGAAACCCGGTCAACCGTCTTGGCCACGTGCTCGCGCATGGCCGCCACCGCCCCTACCCTGTTCCCTTTCTTCAATTCTTCGAGGATCAGACGGTGAAAGTATTTTCCGTCCTTCATTCCCAAGTGGGTAACAATGGATTCCATGCTTGCAGCCAAAAGATCCTGCATGAACATGGAAACATTTATCAGCATCTGATTCTTGGTTGCCTTTGAGATCGCCATATGGAACATCAGGTCGTCATGCGAAAAAGTCTTCACATCACTGGTGTTTTGTTCCATGCGTTGTACAATGGCTTCCATCTCAGCCAACTCGGAAGCAGTGATGCGGGTTGCTGCAATCTCGGTTGCACCAACCTCCATCACCATTCGATACTCGAGGATTTCCTCAAGCGAATTCTTGTTGATCATGAACATCGGAAGCATCATGTCCTTGTAGCTGTCACTGGTAGCCTTCTTGACGAAGGATCCTTCCCCCTGCCGTGTTTCCACGATGCCGAGGGCGGTCAGCTTTTGCATGGCTTCTCGAATGCTGATACGGCTCACACCCATTTCCAGGCGGAGCTCGTTCTCCGAGGGGAGTTTTGTCCCCTCTTCCCACTTGTGGTTTTTGATGCGTTCAAGCAGCTGATCATAGACCTGGGAGGACACCTTCTGCTGCTTGACGATTTTCATGGTACTGTGTTGCGGCATCCCAACCCCCTAGGCCTTGATGCTCATAGGTTATCATACAAGTACGGGATGTCAACAACTTTTTACTGCAAATTGCTTATAGCGTATAAA
>NZ_DJGW01000098.1:1802-2149 GCF_002432845.1 Sphaerochaeta sp. UBA5836 | reverse complement strand
AAGAAGATGATGAGAATCACAACAAATATGCCCACCATTCCTTGTGCCATAAGGGTCAATGACTTGCCAAATATAGTATTCATATTCCCTCCTTACAGCAGACCCGGGACCAAGCCCAGGATGACACCACCGGCAATGACCGAGGCAATTTGTCCTGCTACGTTCGCCCCGACTGCATGCATCAAAAGGTGGTTCTGCGGGTCAGCCTGCTGCCCCATCCTCTGGATGACGCGCGCTGACATCGGGAAGGCTGAAATACCGGCAGCCCCTACCATCGGATTGACCTTCTGCTTGACGAACAGGTTGAGAATCTTGGCAAACACCACCCCGGCTATCGTATCGAATAC
>NZ_DJGW01000098.1:0-1760 GCF_002432845.1 Sphaerochaeta sp. UBA5836 | reverse complement strand
GCCTTCATGGTGGAAGCGATGGTAATACCAAGCAACAGGGTGATAAGGTTGACCAATACTGTCTGTGCCGCAGTGGACAAGGTGTCCAGTACCGTACACTCACGAATGAGATTGCCGAACATCAGCATCCCCACCAGCGAAACAGAGGCTGGGGCAACATAGCCGGCAACCACGGTGACGATGATCGGGAAAAGGATTTTGGAGCGCTTGGATACCGAGCGGGGATTGTACGGCATTTTGATCATCCGCTCTTTCTTGGTTGTCACCAGCCTGATGGCAAAGGGCTGTATGATGGGCACCAAGGCCATATAGGAGTAGGCGGCAATGGCAATGGGCCCGATATACGTACTTCCCAATACCTGTGAGACCAGAATGGATGTCGGCCCGTCGGCGGCCCCGATAATGCCGATGGAGGCGGCATCGACGAGGCTGAAGCCCATCAAGGTGGCAAGGCTTATAGTGGCGAAGATGCCCCACTGGGCGGCAGCCCCGAAGAGGATGAGCTTCGGATTGGCCAACAGCGGACCGAAGTCGATCATCGCCCCGATGCCGATGAAGAGCAGCAGCGGCATGGCCTCCGCCGCCTCGATGCCGAGGTGGAAGAGCCAGTCAAGAATGCCTGGTACTTCACCGATGCCAACCATCATCTGGGTAACCGCACCGCTGAACGGCAGGTTGACCAGAATCGCACCGAACCCCATGGGAAGCAACAACGAGGGTTCAAGCTTCTTTGCAATTGCAAGATAAATGAGAAGACCGCCCACGCCAAACATTACCAGTTGCTTCCAGGTCGTGGCGAGCAGTCCGTCCAACAAGAAGTCCATAGTGAACCTCCAGTAGAAGAATGGGGGGAGAAGTTGACTTCGCACGATGGCAATGAAGCTCCCCCAACATCATTCATCATAGAGTGTCCAAGAGAATTGGTCAAACAAATACCATATTCACCAGGCAATTGAATTGCCTTGCGTGCTGTCGTATAGTAGCTCCATGTACACACCCAAGAAACTGACATACAAAGATATTCCGGCAGTGTTGAGGTATATTGCTGCGGAAAAAGAGGTCAATCTTTTCATTGAAGGCGATATCGAAAACTACGGGTTGGATGGCGACATCGTGTCCATGTACGCTTTCGGTGATGACTGGGACTACCTGGTTTTACGTTACTACGAGAACTATATGATCACCTGCAACAAACCCGGCGGAAACCTGAGCCGGGTTGCAGCCTTCCTGAAGCAGCAGCATATGCTCTGCCTCAGCGCCAAGGAGGAGATATTGCTGGATATTCAGCCATACTTTCCTCAGGTCAAGGTGCAGGGCACGTACTTGTGCAGGCTCAACAAGGAAGGCTTCAAGATGCAGGCTCCCGGCGGGCATACAATCGCCAGGCTTATGCCGAATGACGCCCAATCAATCATCGACCTCTACAAGCAGATAGAGGAGTTTGCAAAGCCCTACATCGAGCACGAGCAGGAGAAACTGAGACAGACAAGCGAACTCTTGGAAAGCGGAGGCCTCGGCTACGGCATCTTCGATGGGGACGTCCTTGTCTGCATGGCCAACATCACCGCAAAAACACAACACGGAGCGATGATCATCGGCGTTGCCACCCATCCATCCTATCGCAACCGTGGGTATGCCTCACAGGTAATGATCAGGTTGTGCTCCCAGTGCTTCACCGACGGTTTGAGTTTTCTCTGCCTGTTCTACGACAATCCCCTGGCAGGTGCCATCTATCACCGACTGGGCTTTGAGACCATCGG
>NZ_DJGW01000056.1:268-6508 GCF_002432845.1 Sphaerochaeta sp. UBA5836 | reverse complement strand
GCCGGAGTAACCGAAGTGAGTTTCTGGACGTTCCAGGACCTGCATCTTGCGTTCTATGAGAAGATGGCAAAACTTTGGAATGAGCAGAACCCGGACCGCCAGATCAAATTCGTGGGCGAAGTGCTGCCGTATGAGGACATGCACACAAAATTGCTCGTTTCCCTGCAGGCCGGGACCGGTGCTCCTGATATTGTTGATATCGAGATCGCCAAGTATCCGAACTTCCTGAAGGGGAACATCCAATTGGCTCCGCTCAACGATGTGATCGATCCCGTCCGGGACAAGTTCGTTACTGCAAGACTGGACATCTACAGCAAGGACGGCAAGAACTATGGCCTTCCGTTCCATGTTGGTGCTTCAGTAATCTATTACAACATGGAGATCCTGAAGGCTGCAGGTGTGGATCCCTACAAGATCAAGACATGGGATGACTACATGGTTGCAGCCAAGCAGGTAAAGGCAAAGACAGGCAAACCCATGACCACTCTGGAGGTAACCGAACACTGGTCCTTCTGGCCGCTGGTCGCCCAGCAGGGTTCGGACTTCCTGGACAAGGACGGCAATGTCATTCTGGATAATGCCACGAACGTCAAGACATTGCAGTATCTCAAGGACCTGATGAACAGTGGTGCCGCAATTGCAGCCCCTGGCGGGTTCCATCATGCTGAAGAGTACTATGGCTTTATGAATGATGGCGGTGCCGCCTCCGTCTGGATGCCCATGTGGTACATGAACCGCTTCACCGACTATATGCCCGACCTGAAGGGGAAAATCCTGATTCTGCCGATGCCCAGCTGGACCGTTGGCGGCTCCCGCTCTGCAGGCATGGGTGGAACCGGTACTTCGGTCACCCTGCAGGCACGAGACCAGAAGCTCGCCAAGGACTTCTTGATGTTCGCAAAGGGCTCCAGGGAAGGAAATCTCTTGATCTGGACCGACCTCGGTTTCGATCCTCCCCGTTGGGATGTGTGGGATGACCCGATCATGAAACAGCCCAATAAGTTCACCGAATATTATCTCAATGATGACATTTTCGGCATGCTGCTCGATATCAAGGATGAGATCCAGGGTGTCAATATCAAGGAAAAGCTTCCTGCCGTAATTGACAGATTGAAGTCAACGGTCATGATTCAAGTTCTGCAACAGCAGATCAAGACTCCTGCCCAGGCTTTGAAAGAAGCTGCCGATCTTACCCGCTGACCATTGGTTTTGGATGCGCCGGGAACTTTTCCGGCGTATCCTGTACAGAGGAGGGATGGATGTCGAACAGATCACCAGTAAATTCAATGAAGATAGCGCCGTATGTATTCATACTGCCGTTTGTCCTATCCTTTTTCATGTTCTATCTCTATCCCATTATCAGTACCTTTGTGATGAGTTTCCAGCAGGTGTATCCCGGACAGGTGGATTTCATCGGCTGGAGCAATTACGGGAAGCTGAACAATCCTGAATTCAAAGTTGCCTTGCACAACAGCTTCCGCTATACGGTGTATACGATTGCCTTGTTGATTCCGATTCCCTTGTTGCTATCGGTGTTGCTCAACACAGGCAACCGTACGTACAATTCGCTGTATCGATCCATACTCTATGTTCCCAGCCTGGTCTCCATCGTAGTCGCAGGAACCATCATGCGCCTGCTGCTTGCCTCCAGTCCGAGAAGCATCGTCAACGTAATTGCTGCACTGTTCGGAGCAGAGCCGCGACAGTGGCTGCTCGGTGGTCCCACTCAAGCCATGGTGCTGCTGCTCATCCTGGCCCTATGGCGTTGGGTGGGGGTGAACATCATCTACTTCCTCTCCGGATTGCAGAACATCCCGGATGAACTCTATGAGGCGGCGGATATCGACGGGGCTTCGGGCCTGCAAAAGCTCTGGCGCATTACCATCCCGCTGTTGAAGAGAACCACCATTTTTGTGACCACAATCAGTATTTTCGGCGGGTTTGCCATGTTTGAGGAGAGTTTCATCCTCTGGGCGGGCAAGCCGTCACCGAACAATGTAGGCTTGACCATCGTCGGCCACCTCTACAATAAAGGCTTTCAGGAGGGAGAGATGGGTATGGCCAGTGCCATCGGGATAGTGCTGCTGATCATCGTTTTCACCCTCAGCGTATCGCTGTTGAAATTCTTTGGCTTCTTTGACGAGGAAGGGAGGCGATAATGAACGGAAAGCCGCATATCAAGGCCAAGTCCATTGCAAAGCATGTGCTTTTAATCGCACTGTGCCTTCTCTATCTGCTTCCCCTCTATTCATTGGCCTTGGCCTCTTTTCGCCCGGGTCGCGACCTGCTTCGCTATGGCATCACGCTAAAGACGCTCATCCCTACCGACTTGAATTTGGAGAACTTCAAGGGATTGTTCACCATCCGCGACGGCATCTACTTCACCTGGTATGGAAACAGCCTGGTGATCATGCTCATCCAAACAGTGCTGGCACTCTTTTTCAGTTCGTTTGTTGCCTATGGTCTCTCTGTCTATCGATTCAAGGGGAGGAAAGTCGTTACCACCATGGTCATTTTCCTCATGCTTGTTCCCATGCAGATCCTGATTCTGCCTCTCTATAAACTGATGATTTCCGTCAACCTGATGGATCGATTCCTCGGTGTCTTCCTGCCGATGGTGGTTTCGCCCTTTGCGATTTTCTTCTTCAAGCAATACATCGAAGGCCTTCCCCATGATCTGATCGATGCCGGCCGTGTGGACGGGCTCAGTGAATATGCCATTTTCTTCAGGATCATAGTTCCGATCATGCCCCCTGCTTTCTCTGCGATGGCGATTTTCATGTCCATGCAGAGCTGGAACAACTTCTTATGGCCCTTGATCGTGCTCCGAAGCGGCAATAAGTTCACCCTCCCCATCGGACTGAATACCTTGCTCACTCCGTACGGCAACAACTACGACCTGTTGATCATGGGTTCTCTTGGAGCCACCCTGCCGATTATTGTGGTTTTCATTTTCTTCCAACGATACTTCATCGCCGGATTGACATCAGGCGGAGTCAAAGGCTAAGCAAACAAATCAGAGAGGAGCAGCAACGTGAAGTGTACGATACATGCCAGCAAGCAATTTGTCCGAGGGACGGTCGATCCCAGGCTGTTTGGTTCGTTCGTTGAACAACTTGGTCGAGCGGTCTATGGGGGTGTTTACGAACCCGATCACGGTGCAGCAGACGAGGAAGGTTTTCGTAGCGATGTCATGGACCTTGTCCGCGAGCTCGATGTTCCGGTGGTTCGGTTTCCCGGAGGAAACTATGTTTCCAATTTCAATTGGGAAGACTCGATAGGTCCCAAGGAAAACCGCCCGACCCGGCTTGATTTGGCATGGAAGGCCCTCGATCCGAATCAGTTCGGCCTGCAGGAGTTCATGCACTGGTCCAAGAAAGTGGGGACCGAGCCGATGATGGTGATCAACCTGGGAACACGCGGCCTTGCTGAAGCGAAGGACCTGGTCGAGTATTGCAATCATCCAGGTGGTTCCTATCTGAGCGATCTCAGAAAGAGCCATGGATCGGAAAAACCCTATGATATCAAGCTTTGGGGCTTGGGGAACGAGATGGACGGACCTTGGCAGGTCGGCCATAAGAGTGCCGAGGAATATGGACGTCTGGCCTGTGAAGTGGGCAAGGCGATCAAGCTGTTCGACCCGTCACTTGAACTGGTTGCCTGCGGCAGTTCCAATTCCTCTATGCCCACCTTCCCCGAGTGGGAGGAGACCGTGCTCGACCATACCTATGAGGTGGTCGATTACTTGTCGCTTCACATGTATTTCCGCAATGAGGAGAAGGACATTGCCACCTTCCTGGCCTGCTCGGCGAGCATGGATGCTTTCATCGATACTGTTGTCCATGTGTGCGACTACGTCAAGGCAAAAAAGCGGTCCAAGAAGACGATGTACCTCTGCTTCGATGAGTGGAATGTTTGGTTCCACTCCCACGAAAAGGACAAGCAGCAGACTCCATGGATTGTCGGACCCTCCCTGCTCGAGGATGTCTATACCTTTGAGGATGCCTTGGTGGTGGGTTGCCTTTTGAACAGTCTGCTCAGGCACTGCGATCGTGTCAAAATCGCCTGCATCGCACAGTTGGTCAACACCATCGCCCCCATCATGACCGAAACCGGAGGAAAGGCCTGGAGGCAGACCATTTATTGGCCGTTCTACTATGCATCCAAATATGGCAGGGGGGAGGTATTGGAAAGCCGGGTTGACGTTGCATCGTACGAAAACAAGCAGTATGGAACCATTCCCTATGCCGATGCGCTTGTAGTGCATCATCCTGAGACAGGGGAAATTGACCTGTTCGTAGTGAACCGTCACGAGCACGAGATGTTGTCCCTTGAACTGGATCTGCCTGGTCTTGGCAATTCGTATATGCTGGTCGAGCATATTGTGTTGGAACATGAGAATCTGTACGCTGTCAACGATGCGATGAATCCTGAAGAGGTGATGCCGAAGCAGGTGTTGCATGCTGATACTGAAAACCTGCAGATTGCCCCCCTGACGTGGAACCTCCTGAGGTTTCATAGGTAGCAGAAGTGTTTGTTCTCAATCTGCCATTGTGTTAGGATGAAGGAAACGACTGTAGGAGAAGGTAGAGTAGGATGTTGAAAGAGATTTTTCTTGATTATTCCGACAAGCAGAAGATGCTGGTCGTGTCGAAGGCTATTGCCAATGAGGCGAGAATCAACATCCTTGAGCTGCTCAATGAGCGCAGTCTCAGTGTGAATGAGATTGCCGAGCAGTTGGGTCTTCCTACTTCAACCGCCGCACTGAATGTCCGCATTCTTGAGAATGCCGGGCTTCTCTTCACCGAATCACAACCGGGGATCCGCGGCAGCATGAAGGTGAGCAGCCGGGTATGCGACAGAGTGGTGTTTAGGCTTCTGCTCAATCCGATACATGAAAACAAAGAAAACTCGGTGATGCTGAGTATGCCGATCGGAAATTTCGTCAACTGTGAAATCCATCCAACCTGCGGTCTGGTCAGCGAAAAGAGCACCATCGGCATTTTCGACCAGCCCTGCAGTTTTTATTATCCCGACCGTACCAACGCCCAGCTGCTCTGGTTCTACAAGGGTTTTGTTGAGTACAGGTTTCCCAACACCATCGTGAACGGAGGGATTCCCAAGCAGTTCGACCTCTCCTTCGAGGCCTGCTCGGAAGCACCTTTCTATCGAAATGATTGGCCGAGCGATATCACCCTATGGGTCAACGATGTTGAGGTGGGGACGTGGACAAGCCCCGGAGATTTGGGTGGTCGAAAAGGAAAGTTCAACCCTTCCTGGTGGCCTGAATCGCTGAACCAGTATGGACTGCTCACCGATTGGAAGGTCAACTCCCATGGTACGTTTCTCAACAACGAGCACATTTCCGACTTGAAGATAGATGCCTTGCAAATCAAGGATCAGTGCTTCATCAGTGTAAAAATCGGAATCAAGGAAGATGCCCGCTTCATCGGCGGTGTAAGCCTCTTCGGCGAGCACTTCGGTGATTATCCGCAGAACATCGTACTGAAGCTCGATTACGACATGTATTAGAACACTATGGCTGAATGAACAGTATCTTGAGGAGGCAGCTGGTGTTTGGCGAAGACAAGGCTCCAAGTCTTGAGCAGATGAGTGGGTTGCTTTTGAGATGGAGGCAGGGTTGTTCTCTTTGAAAGTCAGAGCTACCTATTACATTCCAAGGCTGCTGCTGATGAGGGGCTCGAAAACGCCAAGCACCTCATCGGCCTTCAATGTCTTACATGAACAAGTGGCACTCCTATGCTTCTGAAGAGCTTCTCGCGTGGTTGTTGGAAGAGAACTATCCTTCGGTGCGCTATGATACCCTGACCGAATCAAGACAATCGGGTGTTGCAAGCCAAGCCTACAATATAGCAGGCCGGTTTTGTACCGAACTTGTCCGAGCTGATGGTACAATCTTGCTGTCAGCAGACCAACCGTCGATTCTACACCTGCTTCAGAACTCCGAGGAGTTGGAAGATGGCGGGTACAACCCCAAAAATTGGAGGGGAAGGAAGTCGGAAGTTATTCCATGCCTTGCAGGCAATCTTGTGTAGGCCATGATCCGCATTGGATACCTCGAGGCTGAGAAAGCCCTGGACCACCTGGTGCAAAGGCTCGATCTCAACGATGGAACGGTGGTTGAGGCTCTGAAGTCTCCCGTTGCTGGGCCCCGTGCACTTCGTAAGACAGGACAGCAGCCATAATTTGAAGAAGAAGGTAAAACCGGGTTGGCTTCAT
>NZ_DJGW01000056.1:0-145 GCF_002432845.1 Sphaerochaeta sp. UBA5836 | reverse complement strand
TATATCCTTCCTCCTTCAAACTTACTACCAATTCATTCAGACTTCATCTATACTTGCATAGAGTAGCTACGCTGAAGGAGTAGGTATGGAGTTCTTGGACGACTTGGGCATTTGGATTTATGTCATCATCTTTTTTGGGAAAATA
>NZ_DJGW01000051.1:12908-23105 GCF_002432845.1 Sphaerochaeta sp. UBA5836 | reverse complement strand
TTTTTTCCTTTAGGCAAGAGGAATCATACGTTTCTCCCATCAAATTCCTTGCCTCTCCGCGCGCTTCAAGGGATACTAGAGGTATGGACAGAGCAAAAAGCATGGCAAACGCCAGTGAATTCCAGAGTGCAAAGGCTATTGTGGAGCGCTATCTCTCACTGCATGCAGACGGTTCGTATACCTATCGTCCTTTTATGAAGAAAGGCATCTACCGCAGGCACGATTACCGCTATCATGCCGACTTGCAGCAGCTGCTGCCTTCTGCAAAGCTCGGGACCTTCTCCTATCTCTGGGGAACCTATGAGGCTGCCGATGCAACGACGCTCCGCTTCGCCCTCATTCCCTACGGGCCGGTGAAAATCCATGTGAACGGCGTCCTTGAGGCGGGCAGCGACATCTTCAGTGAACGGTACCGCTCCAAACAAATCTTCGACCTCCCCATGAAGAAGGGAAACAATGAGTTGGTTTTGGTGTGCGAGAACACCAGCGGCGGGTTCGGCTGTGAGTTCGGCACCTGGGTGGGTAAGCTTGATTACTACTTTCTCATGCCCCCGATCTATCCCTGCATGGAAGGTGTTTGCTACTCCGAGCCGCAGGAGACCTTGCTTGATAGTGTGAACGCTGATGCATTGAAAGCGCTGTCTTGGCTTCCCCGCCTTCCCGATTTTTCCGCTGACAAGCTTGACCTGACAGAGGTCTTTCCCCGCGCATCGGACGATGAATGGGCGGTTGTAACAACGTCCTTCACTGCACCGAAGCCTATGTGGTGCAACCTTAGAAGCAATGCCGAGCTGGCACTCGACGGCCAAAGCGTAAGCGGTTCGGTGGAAGTGAAGAGCGGCAGCCATAGCTTGACTCTCTTTGCCAGGATAGGCGAGACTGTCCAGCTGTCGATTACGGATGCAAAACAAGGCGGTTGCCTATCCTTGACGCATCCCCTTTTGGGGCTTGACTGTGCATATCGGTTTGCAATTGCAGGACCCTTCGTCGTCAGGCCGGAGGGTTTTACCATCCAGTTCACCAAGCCCTTTTCCACCTCGAATGGATTGGATTTCTGGCATCTGGAGGGTGGTGACACCTACCTGAGAATGTACAATGACAATGCACTGTTCGGCCATTGGAACTACCCTTTGGGAGTCACCCTCTATGGTTTGGTGGAAACCGAACGGATGTTCAAGGATTTGGATCCGGAGTTGGCGGTACAGATCCATGCATATCTGAAACGCCATCTCCAGATAAGCATCGATACCTATGAGTACGCCATGTGGGACAAGGATGCGCTCGGTGGAGCAACAGCCGTCCATCACCTGATGACCAGCCTGGACAGTCTGGACGATTGCGGCAGTTTTGGCTCGACCTTGCTTGAAATAGCCAAAGACCACGACCTTACCGGCTATGAAACACTTATTGAGGCGGTGGGAGTGCATATCAGCAAAACCCAGCCTCGGCTTGCCGACGGAACGTTCTTCCGCACCGGCCTGATGCATGAATTCCATGAGAACACCATGTGGGTCGATGACTTGTATATGTCCGTTCCGTTCTTGTGTCGGTATGCCGCATACCTTGGTAGTGATGAACCACTGGAGGATGCAGCCCGTCAATTCTTCGGTTTTGCCAAGTACCTGTATATGCAGGACCAGCAGTTGATGAGCCACGTTTACGACTTCGACCGAAACATTGCAACCGGAATTCCCTGGGGTCGGGGAAACGGCTGGGCGCTTTTCAGTCTCTCGGAGCTTCTGCTGGTCCTTGCCCAGTCACATCCGAAACGAGAAGCCCTTTTGGCTTTGTTCCGGAATCTGAGCAGCGGCTGTCTGAGGCTTCAGGACGAGATGGGGATGTTCCATCAGGTACTGGATATGCAAGAGAGCTATCAGGAGAGCAGCTGTACAGCGATGTTTGCCTGTGCTTTTTCACGGGGGGTTCGCAATGGATGGTATGAGGAGGGCGAGCCGTACAGGCAAGGGTGTATCAAGGCGTGCGAAGGTCTGAAAAAGATGGCCATCGATAGCGACGGCCATGTATGGGGAGTGTGCAGGGGGTCCGAGTTCTCCTGTTCCAAGCACTATTATGCAGAGCAGTTGCTGCCCCGCTTGGATGATACCCATGGAATCGGGATCATCCTGCTCGCACTGTGCGAGCGGATGAAGCTCGATTAGCCTTTCAGACCGGTGGTCACCAAGCCCTGTACGATATACTTCTGGAAGATCAGGAAAATGATGAGGACCGGAAGCAGGGTGAGGGTTCCCATGGCAAATATCGCCGACCAGTCGGTGGATGTCATGGGGTCGCTGAACATGCGAAGTGCCAGGGAGACGGTGAAAAGCCTGGGCTTGTTCAAGAAGAGAAGGGGGCCCAGAAAGTCGTCCCAGCGCCAGTAGAAACTGAAGATGGTGCTGGTGATGACTGCAGGCTTGATCAGGGGGAAGAGAATTCTGGAATAAATCATGAAGCGGTTGCATCCATCGATTTTTGCAGAGTCATCCAATTCATAGGGAATCTGGCGGATGAACTGAACCATCAGAAAGATGAAGAAGGGCAGGCCTGCAAACTGGGGGATGATCAAGGGCTTGAAGCTGTTGATCCACCCAAGCTTATGGAAAATGATGAATTGCGGCACCATGACGACCTGGTAGGGAATCATCATGGTCATGAACATGCATCCATACCAGAAGGAGCGACCGCGGAAAGGAACCCTGGCAAAGCCGTAGGCCACCAGGGAGGAGGCGAGCACCGATCCGATGGTGGAAAGTATGGTGTAGTAGAAAGAATTGTAGAAGAAGGTGGAGAACGTCACCGAGTTGTTGAACTTCCATCCCCTGACGTAGTTGTCAAACCGGAAGGTTTCAGGGATGAGGGAGCTGGAGTTGAATATTTCTGCATTGTCCTTGAAGGAGTTTGAAACCATCCAGAGGATTGGATAGAGCATGAGAAAGCCGAGCAGGATGACCACGATATGGAATACTGTCTGGCCGAGAATATGCTTGATTTTGTAGTTGGTCATCTTATTTCCCCTCCTTCGCTTCATAGAAGACCCAGGAGCTGGATGTCTTGAATACGATGCCGGTCATCACGCCTATGATCAATACGAGCACCCAAGCCATGGCGCTGCTGTAGCCCATATTGTAGAACTTGAATGCACGCTGATAGAGGTACAGGGCGTATACCAGCGTTGAGTTGAGAGGATCCCCCGAGCCACCGGATATTACAAAGGCCTGGGTGAAGACGGTAAAGCCGTTTATCAGCTGCATGACCAGATTGAAGAATAGAACCGGGGTGATTTGCGGGACGGTGATGTTGAGGAACTTCCTGAATGCGCCGGCTCCATCGATGGAAGCTGCCTCATACAGTTCCTTGGGGATTTGGCGCAATCCTGCAAGGAAGATGAGCATCGAAGAACCAAACTGCCAGACGGCAAGAAGGATAAGCGTCCAGATGGCGGTATCGGGGTTTCCTATCCAGGAGTACTCGGTGATGATGCCGATTTTAGCCAGGGCGGCATTCAGTGCCCCGTCGGCCATGAAGAGCCTGCGCCACATCACCGCTATAGCGATGGAACCGCCTACCAGGGATGGGACATAGTAGATGGCTTGGTACACACGGATGGCCCGTGTGCCGCGGTTGAAGAGCATGGCAACAAAGAAGGCGAACAGCAGGCGAAGCGGGACTGATACGAAGGCATAGAAGAACGTGACTTTCAAGGACTGCCAAAAGAGCTGATCGTCAGCCATTCTCCTGAAGTTTTCCAATCCATTGAAGACGGGATCTCCGAGGATGTCGTAGTCTGTGAAGGAGTAGTAGAGCGAGAAGAGAATGGGGATGATGGAGAAGGCTATGAATCCAAGCAACCATGGGCTGATGAATGCATACCCGGCTGCATCTTCCATCAGGGTTCTGGTACGTCTATTGATGTGCTTCATTAGGACTCCTTGAACAGTGGCTATACAGGGAGACCTGCACATGCAGGTCCCCCAACCTTAGTAAAACTCCGTTATTTGAGAATCCGATTGCCCTGGGTCATAATCTTGGAAACACCCTCGTCCAAGCTGATACGCTTGTACAAGATTTCCTGGGTTACGTCACGGACCATCTTCAAAAATTCACCGGATCCGGCAGGATCGGGAGGATCGATCGGGCCGGCATTCTTGGATGCGAGACTGATGTAATCGAAAATCTGCTTGTTGATTGCATCGACCTTTGTGGCCATATGTTCGCGTACATCGTCGGGAATCGGAACTCCGCGTTCACCCATCAGCATATCGTTGACGGCGATGTCATTGAGGAAGTAGTTGAGGAACTTTGCGGCTGCTTCGGGATTCTCGGCAGAGGCGGGAATGGAGAAGAACATCGAAGGCTTGAGGAAGGTTCCCTTTGCCTTGGCGTTCTTGATGTTGGGCAGCAGAGCCAGCTTGAGCGGGCGCTTTGCGGCAGCCTGGGTTGAGACGTACTGGTTGGACCAGATGAATTCCACCCATGAGCGGCCCTTGGCAAACTCACTCTCTTCGGGGGTGACGGTGACGAATGCGACTTCAGGTCGGATGAGGGCGCCGGCGTCAAGCAGCCTGAGCTGGATTGCGTAGAACTCGCGCAGAGCGGAAGGATCGGTGAAGCCCAAGCCGGTCTTGCCGTAGGTGGCGGCGCCGGTCTGGCGGATCATGTTGTCGAATCCTACCTTGGGATCGGTGGTGAAGAAGGGGATGGTCTGGACGCCGGTCTTGCGATATATTTCCAAGGCAATCCTTTCAAAGTCTTCCCAGGTCCAGGTTGTACTGTCAGGTTCGGCGATGCCGGCCTTGGCAAGGACTGCCGGGTCGTAGGTCAGGCATACTGCGTTCGTGCCGAGGCTGATGCCGTAGAGCTTGCCGTTGACTCTTCCGCCGGAGAGGAAGGAGTCATTGATCTTTGACAGGTCGATGATTCCTTTCTGGACATAGGGGGTAAGGTCTGCGAGCTGATTGCGAGATACCCACTGCAGCATGTATGCATAGTCGTGCTGCATCAGGTCGGGAAGACTTCCTGCAGCAGCCTGGGTGTTCATCTTGTCCCAGTATCCGGCCCAACCGGTGGTCTCGGTTTCGATTTTGATCTCGGGATACTTTGCCATAAACATTTCGACGGCTTTCAAGGTGCGCTCGTCGCGGGTGGGGTTGCCCCACCAGGCCAGCCTCATGGTGCTGCTTGTCTTCGTTTCAGCAGCCGGCTGGGCAAAGATGAAACTCGGCACGAGAAGCAGGCATGCAAGGGCGATGAGAAGAAGGTTCCTTTTCATGTTCGTTCACTCCTTTTTTCGTTTCAGACTCTATTTTCATCTGGTTGCTCCAGAATCAAATACTCTTAAGATATACGTATCACACACCATATACCTATAGTGTGACAGGTTTTTTCGATTCCGCAATAACTGAATAATCAAATTTTAGCACAATTTTGTCAGTATGGGGTGATATAAACGTTTCTTTATTGGCAAAGAATCAGTAACAAATGCAAAAAAGCGAAAGAGTGTCAGGATATGGATGTGTCACAGCAGAAAAAAAGAACCTCCAAACACGAGGTTCGGAGGTTTCTGGATACTGGGAGGAATCCTGTCAGTTGTTCACTCTTTCGAGGTATTCCTTGGTCTCGGTGTTTACCCGGATTTTCTCACCCTGCTTGATGAAGATGGGAACGCGGACCTTCAAGCCGGTCTCGGTGGTGATGTATTTGGTTGCACCCTGCACGGTGTCACCCTTGACGGCCTCCTCGGCCTCGGCGACCAAAAAAACAACCTTCGGCGGAACCTGGATTTCCAACAGCTGGGTTTCCCAGAAGGTGCAGCGATAGGTCTCTCCGTCCTTCATCAGGTACTGGTAGTCGGGGAAGTTGCCCATCGGAACCTCAATCTGCTCGAAGTTGTCGGTCAACATCAAGTGGAAATTCTCCCCGTCGTTGTACAGATACTGGCAGTCCCTATCGACTACGGTGATATCCTCGGCGTTGTCCTGGCTCTTCATCGTCTCTTGGAGCGTCTGACCGGTGGAAGGACTCTTCAGCTTCAGGCGAACGAAGGCGGAGCCTTTTCCTGGATTTACGAATTCACGGTCGACAACAACAAACGGTTGTCCTTTGATCAACAAGGCGGTTCCCTTATCGATTTGACCTGCTTTAATCATGCTCATTACCTCGTATATTTACAAATTGCACGTATTGCCACTCTTCAGCATACCAGAAAGGGGAAAAAGAATCACCCCCTGCAGGTCTGTTTTTCCCATCAACAGCATCTGCAGGCGGTCAAGCCCCAACGCAACTCCCGAACAAGCGGGCATTGCAGAGAATACGGCGGCTAATTGAGGGTCTATATCAGGAATTACCGATCCGCTTTCCTCCCTTTTCTGCACCAAGCGGGCGTACTCGTCACGATAGTATGTCTGGATTGTTTGCAGGTTGCGGTCCTCATCATAACAGTTTGCGACCTCCACACCTTTCACATAGAGCTCCCACCGCCGTCTGTATGCACCTTCCTGCTTGGCAAGACACTCGATTTGCTTGGGGTACCGCTGGAGAACCAGCGGTTGATCCTGAGGGAGGTTCGGCTCGACAAAGGTGAGAAATATGCGATTGAAGGTCTCCTCCCAACTCTCTGGCTCATCCGGGACGGTGAGGCCCAGCCTTCGTGCTTCAGAAGCCAGCGAAGACTGTTTTTGATGCTTGTCCAAATCCACGTCGGCATAGGTTTTCATCGCCTCGGCGACACTGAGACGGGCAAATGGTGGACGCAGGTAATCCGGACTATCTTTTGTGAGCAGGGAGGAGAACAGCTCTTCGGTGATTTTGATTGAATCCTGTTCATCGGCTCCCACCGTATAGTACTCAAGCATGGAGAATTCGGGATTGTGAATGTGTCCCAGCTGTTCGCTGTTGCGAAAGCAGTGACTGATCTGATAGATGCTTCCCCAGCCCTGAGCAATGAGCTGTTTCATGAATATCTCCGGGGATGGAACCAAATACAACTCGGTGGAGGGCAGGAACGGGTTCTGAAACCGGGTTGCGAAGTTCTCGATGGTGGACTCGGGAATCAGGGAGGTGGAGAGGATCGGGGTGTCGACCTCGGTGTAATCGCGTCCATCGAAGAAGGTGCGGATGGTTCGATACATGGCCGAACGAAATTGTGCTGCTGCTTTCATGGCCGAATCATAGCCAAAGCTCCTGTTGTGTTGCAAGTGTCGGCGTCGCTGGAGTATACTCGCCTGTATGAAGCGATATGTTACTGACGACATCATCTATGCGCTTGCAACGGCATGGGCGCAGAGCGCCCTTGCGGTGATCCGGGTCAGTGGAGAGGGGTGCAGAAAGCTGCTCTCTACACGGTTTTCCAGGCCCAAAGCGTTGCTTGATGCTGATAATGCGACATTGGTGCACGGCTACCTTTGCGATGAGAGCGGCAAAGCCATCGATGAGGTTGTTGCTGCGGTATATACCGAGGGCCACGGCTACACGAAAGAAGAGTCGGTGGAGTTCACCTGTCATGGTTCTCTTGCCGTAATCAAGGAACTTTTGGCACTTTTCAATCAATTGGGCATGCGTAGTGCCGAAGGCGGGGAGTTCACGTTCCGTGCATTTTTGCATGGAAGATTGGACTTGACCCAGGCCGAGGCTGTGCAGGAGCTGGTCTCCAGCCAAAGCCAGCGCTCGCGCTCGCTTGCCTTGGGCAGGTTGGAAGGAAGCCTGCGCAGCCTGATATCGGATTTGAAGGAACAATTGCTCGGCATCGTTGCTGCAGTGGAAGTCCAGCTTGATTATGCAGAGGATGAACTGGATGAATTTGTCTTTCCCCGTTCGAAACTGGTTGATTTGATCAAACAGATCAAGGACTTGTCGGATACCTACCGGATCGGGCGGTTGTACCGCAGTGGTGCCCGCATCGTACTGGCTGGTTCCACCAATGCCGGTAAGAGTTCGTTGTTCAATCTCTTGTTGAAGCAGGAGCGCTCCATCGTCAGTCCGGTTCGCGGAACAACGCGTGACTACATTGAAGCCGACCTCGATGTCCACGGGATACCGGTTCGCCTCTATGACACAGCAGGATTGCGCGAAAGCGATGATGCCATCGAGAGCGAGGGCATCAGAAGGACCGAGCGCCTGATCGGCCAGGCCGACTTGGTCGTCTATCTGGTGGACAGCTCCGAGCTCGGCCATGTCCCCGAAGAGGATGAGCGGACCTTGGTTGTCTACAACAAGAGCGATTTGGTCAAGCCTCCGAAAGGCAGGATGGCCATCAGCGCCCAGACCGGTGAAGGCGTCGGCGCTTTGCTGGCTGAGATTGCAAAACGCTTGGCGAATGGCAGCGTTTCCACCGGTGATGAACAGGTGGTCATTGAATCGCAGCGGCAGTATACCTTGCTTGAGAACGCCGCCCAAGCGCTCCAGCGGTCCTTGGTCCTGGTCGACCAGGACATCCCGCTGGACATCACCGCCGTTGAATTGGGCGAAGCGCTTCAGAATCTCGGGGAGCTGACCGGTGAAGTAACACCAGCCGACATTCTGCAAAAGATTTTCAGCGGTTTTTGTGTAGGAAAATAACATGGATTATGATGCAATAGTTGTAGGGGGCGGCCATGCCGGAATCGAGGCAAGCCTCGCCCTTTCCCGAATAGGATTTTCAACGCTCCTGATCACCCAGAACCTTGACACCATCGGCAGACTCTCCTGCAATCCTGCAATCGGGGGGTTGAGCAAAGGCAATTTGGTGCGCGAGGTGGACGCCCTTGGCGGGGAGATGGCTCATCTGATCGACCACAGCATGATTCAGTTCCGCATTCTCAACCGTCGCCGTGGTCCTGCCGTGCAGGCTCCCCGAGCCCAGGCGGACAAATTCACCTATGCTCGCCTTGCAAAGGAGACGCTGGAAGCGCAGCACAACCTGGCCTTGTTCATGGATACGGTGGTGGATATCCTGGTCGATGATCACAATCGCCTGGTCGGAGTGGTGACGGAGCGGCGCCATACCATTGCCTGCAAGGTGATGGTCCTGACCACCGGCACCTTCATGGAAGGCCGCATTTTCATCGGTGAGTACGATGCTTCCAACGGACGGCTGGATGAGCCGGCTGCAATCGGGCTGGGCAGTGCATTGCGGAAAAAAGGCTTTCCTGTGGGCAGGCTGAAAACCGGCACCCCTGCACGGGTGAGGCGCTCCAGCCTGGATTTCGACAAGATGGAGATTCAGGATGGCGAAGAGACCATGATGCCTTTCAGCTTCGACTATGACAGCATCCAGCGCCCTGCGCTTCCCTGCCATATCACCTGGACCAATGAGAACACCCACCAGATCATCAGGCAGAACATCCACCGGTCCCCGCTGTATGGAGGCAAGATTGTCGGCAAGGGACCGCGGTACTGCCCGTCGATCGAGGACAAGGTGGTCAGGTTCCCCGATCGGGAGCGCCATCAGATATTTGTGGAGCCCGAAGGTGTGGGAACCGAGGAAATGTATCTGAACGGGATCTCCTCTTCGCTTCCCGAGGATGTGCAACATGCTTTCATCCACAGCATTGCAGGCCTTGAGCATGCCCAGATCATGCGTCCGGCCTATGCGGTTGAGTATGACTTCATCG
Organism: Sphaerochaeta sp. UBA5836; assembly: GCF_002432845.1. Lineage (NCBI taxonomy): Bacteria > Pseudomonadati > Spirochaetota > Spirochaetia > Spirochaetales > Sphaerochaetaceae > Sphaerochaeta > Sphaerochaeta sp. UBA5836. The sequence continues at coordinate 13,518 of NZ_DJGW01000051.1, read as the reverse complement.
ATCCTCAGGCGCTTTTCCCCTCCTTGGAGAGCAAGTTGGTGGAAAACCTCTTCATAGCCGGACAGACCAATGGAACCAGCGGGTACGAGGAGGCTGCATGCCAGGGCTTGATGGCCGGCATCAATGCATCCCAGAAGCTCAAGGGAGAGAAACCCTTGGTGCTCAGCCGCAATGAAGCGTATACCGGTGTTCTCATCGACGACCTGGTCACCATGGGAACCCAGGAACCGTATCGCATGTTCACCAGCCGTGCCGAGTATCGTTTGAACCTGCGTCACGACAGCTGCGACCAGCGCCTCACAGCAAAAGGTTTATCCGTCGGGCTGCAAAAGCAGGAGGCCCTCGATCGTCTCAAGGACAAGCTTGCAAAAATGGACGCAGTGAAGGACCTGCTTCGAGCACGAAGACTCGAGGAGAAGAGCGCCCTGCAAGCCTTGAAAATGCCGGAAGTGACGATTGCCGATCTCTTGGAGCACATGCCTGAATTGAAGGCGTTTGAGGAGCCGATTCTCTACCAGGTCGAGCTCGATGTGAAGTATGAAGGCTACATCAACCGTCAGGAGCGACAGATCAGCAGATTCGAAAAACTGGAGAGCCTGCTGATTGATGA
>NZ_DJGW01000051.1:5691-12875 GCF_002432845.1 Sphaerochaeta sp. UBA5836 | reverse complement strand
TCGGGCAGGCCAGTCGCATCAACGGGGTGCGGAACAGCGATATTGCCGTTCTGATCGTGCATCTCGACCGGGGAGGAAGACATGGCAGGTAAATACCAAGCGTTGCTTGACGAAGGTCTTTCTTCTCTCTCTCTGGCTCTGGATCAGGGACAAAGGGAGCAGTTGGATGCCTACATAGCAGAACTGGAGCTGTTCAATCCTGTCTATAAGTTGGTGGCTGCAGAGGGTGAGGAGTTGGTGGTTCGCCATATCCTGGACAGCCTGAGCGGATCTTTGACTATTGCCTCGCTGGCCCTGGAATTTCCGTCCTGCAGGATTGCAGACTTTGGTTCGGGTGCGGGGCTTCCCGGCATTCCTCTTGCCATCGCCCTGCCATCCTGCTCCTTTACCCTGGTCGAACGGATGGGCAGGAGAGTGGATTTTCTTCGCAATGCCTTGCTGCGCGCTTCGCTTTCAGACCGTGTCCAAGTTGTCGACAGGGACTTGAAGGAAGTAAAAGACCGGTTCGACCTCATTACTTTTCGGGCGTTCCACCCCTTGGCCGATATTCTCGATCTTGTCGCCGACCTGCTTGTCGATGGGGGGTATGTATGCGCCTACAAGGCGGTGCAAGCCCAAGTGGAAGAGGAGCTTGTCCAGGTACAGCGAACGTGCAAAAGCAGGTGGAAAGCGAGCTTTGTACCCCTTCATGTGCCCCGACTTGATGCGAGCCGCATGCTGTGCCTCTTGCAAAAGATTTGATACCATTTCAAATATGGGGTGTTTACCGGATTCAGGGAGGAGTTTCTTGTGAAGGGAAGGAAAGGTCGGATATCGTTGCTTGCAGGAGCAGGCTGTTTGGTCGCCTCGCTTGTGGTGGCTGCTTTGGTTGCTCTCCCGTTGTTTGGTATCACCAATCCTCTTCTGGAGCGAATGCATGCATCGCTGAGTCGAATCTTCTCCTTCACCGTTGATCCTTCCCGTTTCGGTCTGGCCCCTCTGGCCCTGCTCCTGTTTGTATGGAGCATCATGATTTTCAGTTTCCGTTCCAAGAAACGTTTCTCCTATATCCTCATACCCCTCACTGCAATCATGACATACACCCTGTACACCCTTTCCCATCTCTTGCAGGAGAGCAGCAGGCCTTTTTTCTCCGATTTTCTGCTCTCCTCGTCTGCCGACCCACGCAGCGCCTCTTTCAAGGTGGTGTTGCTTTTTATTGCCGAAACCGCCATGTTCGTCCTCTTCACCTTGCTCGGCGATGCCTTGGATAGGTATCGTGCTGCCAAGCTTGAGCGACAGGAGCGCAGCCGGCGGATGATGGAGCAGAAGATCGAGCAACAGAAACAGAAAGAAGAAAAGAAAGCGAGCAGGCACTCTACATCCGCAAAGCGTTCAAAACGTGAACAGCCGGTAGATGAGCAAGACCAGGTCACCCTGATAAAAAAGCCGGTTGCAGAACAGAAGGAGGAAGAAGGTGTCGAGCTCGGCCGACAACAGGTCAACTTTCCTCCCATCGCAGAAGTGCCTCCCTTGGGCAGTCTTTCCAAACGGCGTCATTCCATATCCAAGCCTTCCGAGCGTGATGTAATCCAGGTTGATGAGATCCAAGTGCACGGCAAGGTCAGCATCGGTGCTTTGCATACGCTTACTGAAGAACGCAAGCGAAACAACGGACTATCCTATCTTGAGCGCAAACAGCTTGAGCTTGCTCAGGCAAAGAGTGAACAGGCGGAGCAGCCGAAGGAACCGGTCCAGCTGTCCGGTTTTCTCCAAGGGGCGTTGGAGGCGGTAGGCAAGGCGCCCCATAAGAGACATGAGAAAATCGAACAGCCCAAAGGCAGGGCGAAGGGGATGCTGGCTGAGGCTGTCGAACAACAGCAAACCAGACAGGACGAACCGGCTCCGGCAGCCCCCAAGCAGAACGATGAAGCACTCTCCATCAAGGAACGGGTGCTCTCGGTACGCTATGAGGAGAACCCTTCACATCCGCTTTTAGCTTCTGAGATGCAAAGAGAGGTTGAGGCCGCCAAGCCTGCTGTTTCTGCACCGACTGAAAAGCTTTTTGCCGGTCAGAGCACTGCAAGACCGATCAATGGAGGCTTCAGCGAGGATGTCCCGAAAGTGGAGCAGGACAGCGAGGATGAGACCGACCTGCTCGAGCCTTCGAGCGGAGTCGGCGGCCTGAGCGGCAGCGCCTTGATCAATACAAACCGCATCACCTACCAATTTCCCTCCGAATCGATGCTGGTCACCTATCCCAAGGTTTCTGATGTCATTGACGAGACTACGCTCAAACGTGGAGAGGTGCTTGTCTCCACGTTGCAAGAGTTCAATGTCACCGTCGAGTTGGTCAATATTGTGCGCGGTCCTACGGTCACCATGTTTGAGCTGCTGCCGGCTGCCGGGGTGAGGGTCAACTCAATCGTCAATCTTTCCGATAACATCGCACTCGCTTTGGCAGCCACCCAGGTCCGGATTGTTGCCCCGATTCCCGGCAAGTCGGCCGTCGGGGTTGAGATTCCCAATCTAAGGCGGGACATCATCGGTTTTCGGGAGATGCTCGGCTCGCTTCCAACGAGTTTTGGCATTCCGATGGTGCTGGGGCGCAACCTGATGGGAGAGCCTGTTGTCATCGATGTGATCAAGGCTCCGCACCTCTTGATCGCCGGTTCCACCGGCAGCGGAAAGAGCGTCTGTGTCAATTCGTTGATTTGTTCGGTCCTGTTTCGATGCAGTCCCAAGCAGGTGCGCATGATTCTAGTCGATCCGAAGATTGTTGAGTTGAACGTTTACAATGGCATTCCACACCTGCTTACTCCGGTCATCACCGAAGCCAAGCGGACGCTCAAAGCCCTGGATTTCTGTCTCTATGAGATGGATAGGCGCTATAAGCTCTTGCAGGGCCTCAGTGTCCGGAATATCATCGGGTACAACGAAAAGATTGAGGCCAGTCATCTGGCACGGGAGAAACTCCCCTATATTTTGGTGGTCATCGATGAGTTTGCCGACCTGATGCACCTGGTGGGCAAGGACATGGAGAGCAAGGTCAGCCGTCTTGCAGCCATGAGCAGGGCTGTGGGCATCCATTTGGTGCTGGCGACCCAGCGACCTTCGGTGGATGTCATCACCGGGGTCATCAAGAACAACATCCCCACCCGGATTGCTTTTGCCGTCACCAGTGCAACCGACAGCCGCATCATTCTTGATGAGCAGGGTGCCGACAAGCTGCTGGGAAAGGGTGATATGCTCTATATGTCCAGCAGTAATCCGGCAACCGAACGCATCCAAGGCTCATTCCTCAGCGACCATGAGGTTGAGAAGGTGGTCAAATTCGTCTCAAGCCAGGGAGTGCCCGACTTCATCGATGAGTCCTTCTTCGAAGACGAGGAACAGAAAGCCTCGGATTCGGAGAGCGAGGATGGAGTCGATGTGAATGACGACGATGAGCTCATGCAGCGGGCCTTGACGATCGTTGTCGAGCGAAAGTGCGCTTCCGCCTCCTACTTGCAGAGAAGGCTGAAGATAGGGTACAACCGGGCTGCACGCTTGGTCGAGCAGATGGAGGAAATGGGATATGTGGGGCCTCCGAATGGAAGCAAGCCCCGCGAACTGATCAAGTATCCCTGATGAGGAGAGAGTCATGGTAGGTGTTCACGCCATACATAACGGCAAGGTCATCCTTGCCAAGGATGCTGTTGTACCGGTGAGCCTCAGGGAGGTCCAGTTCGGTTTCTCAACCTATGAGGCACTGCGGGTTGTAAAAGGCCATGTTGTGCATTTGGACGACCATCTGGTACGTCTGGAGAACTCGTGTCGGGGCATCAAGCTTACCCATCCTTTTACCAATCAGCAGATCAGCGGTTGGGTGCATGATTTGATACAGGTCGATGCAATCGATGAGGCTTCGCTGAGAATCCAGCTCTATGGCGGAAAGGATCCGCAGCTCTTCGTTCTGGCCTCTGCATTGCTCACCTATCCCGATACCCACTACACCCAAGGGGTCGCAGCCATTACGTTCGAGGGAGAACGTCTCTATCCTTCGTGCAAGACCGGCAACTTGCTGCTCAACTATATCGCCCTCGAGGAGGCCCGCAGCCAAGGCTGTTTTGAGGCTTTGCTGGTCGACCGGCATCAGAGGGTCTTGGAAGGAACCAGAAGCAATTTTTTTGTTTTCAAGGGCTTGGATATCCATACGGCCGCCGATGAACAGGTTCTGCTGGGTATCACCCGCGACCGCGTGTTGAAAGCTGCACGGCTTTTGGGGTACCGGATTGTCTTTCAGGCACCAGCTTTGCAAGATATTCGGGCAGGCATCTACGACGAAGCATTCATCAGCTCCACCAGCATGGCGGCCATGCCGCTTTCGCGGATAGACAAGCTTGGTTTTCCCGGACCGTTTGAGAAAACCTTGGCTATCATGCATCTTGTCAGAAGTTGGGAACTCGACGATTGATAAACTCCATCCGCTGATGTGGACAATAGTGATGATTTCCTCTATCTTTATAGGGAAGGGGCCTCCCTCGAGGTCCCCCTTTTCTGTGTAACACAGCTATTTCTTGTAAAGGCGATATATAGTACCAATGAAATTTATTGAACTACCCTTAAGTGAGCAAGTGCTCAAAGGCATTGAGGCTGCGGGTTTCACCGATTGTACGGAAGTACAAGAAAAGGTGCTCCCGGTCAGTCTTTCCCATCGTGATGTCATGGTCCAGTCCAAGACTGGAAGCGGGAAAACCGCAGTGTATGTGCTGACCATTCTTCAGTTATTCGTAGAAGCCCAACAAAAGGGCAAAAGCAAGCCGAAGGCCCTCATTGTAGCCCCTACCAGAGAACTTGCCGTGCAGATCGAGGAGGATACCCTCAAACTCGCCTCTGCCATGGAAGATGTAACGGTGGGGTGTTTTTTTGGCGGCATAGGCTACGGCAAGCAGGATGAGATCCTGGAAAAGGGGTGTGATATTTTTGTCTGCACCCCGGGTCGTATCCTCGACTACCAGAAAATGCACAAGATTGATTTTCGTCAGTTTGACATCTTCGTCGTTGATGAGGCGGACCGTCTGTTCGACATGGGGTTCTATCCCGACATCCAAAAGATGTTCAGTCTGCTCAGAGACTGTACCGAACGGCAGACCATGCTCTTCTCGGCCACCTTGGGTACCAAGGTACGCAATCTTGCATGGTCGTTCATGAATGATCCGGTCGAGCTGGAGGTGCAACCCGAAGAGATTACCGTCAAGGCTATCACCCAGGAGCTGTACCACATTTCCAAGGATCAGAAGTTCAGCCTTTTTTTGAGGCTGATGAAGAAAGAGGATCCCGAGAACTGCCTGATTTTCACCAATACCAAGGCCCGTTGCATCGAGCTCTCCAAACGTCTTTCACTCAACGGATATCCAACCAAGTATCTGATGGGGGATATGCCCCAGACAAAGCGGCTTCAGACAATCGATCAGATGAAGGAAGGGAAGATCAAGTTCCTGGTTGCAACCGATGTTGCCGCCCGCGGCCTGCAGATTGATGACCTGCAGCTGGTTGTCAACTATGATATCCCTGACGATTTTGAGAGCTATGTACACCGTATCGGCCGTACTGCAAGGGCGGGCAAGAGTGGTAAGTCCATCACCCTGGCCGACGAAGAGTATGTATTCAACCTCGAGCCCATTGAAAATTACATTCAGATGAAAATTCCGGTGATCTGGCCCGAAGAGGGGGATCTTCCTCAGTTGGAGGACGCCAGCGCTTCCTATTCGTTCCGCGATCTGGTCAGCAACGATGAGTATGCCTCCTCGCCTTCAAGGACCAGAGGCGGTGTCGGCGGCCCCAGGGGCAGGAAGGGACCGCTTCCCAGGGTCAAGAGCCAGGATCGGAGCCGTACTCCCAAGAGAACGCCGCAGACTGCGGAAAGCAGACCAAGAAGAGCACCACGGCCGACGCAGCAGGGACGACCTGTTGAGCCTGGACGCAGGCGACCAGGCTCCAAGAGCTATGCAGAAATCCAGAATCTTTCGCTCGAAGAGAGATTGGCTTACTACAAGCAGCAGTATCAGAGTGAAGGCGGCCAGGTTGCACCCAGCCAAGGTCCGGCTCAGGTTTCCAAGAGTCCAGTGAAGAAAACAGCTGTCGCACCTGTGGCAAAGGAGCAGGATCAGGCCAAGAGTCCCGAGATGAAAATCGGGTTCTTTGCACGATTGTTCAGGAGGAAGAAGTAGGGTGCTTAAGCGTTTCATTGCATACTACCGCCCCTACAAGGGGCTTTTCTTTCTGGACATCGGGGTGGCCATCCTGGCCAGCGCGCTCTCCATCCTGTTTCCGTCGCTGACCAGACAGCTGCTGCGTGTCGAGATTCCTGAAAAGAATCTCGAGCATATGCTTGTCATATTCGCCCTCATGCTGCTCATCTACATCCTGCAGGCCGTCTGCCAATATGTCAGAGTAACGTGGGGCCATATCCTGGGTGTCCGGATGGAGACGGATATGCGCAGTGAGCTGTTCTCCCATCTGCAAAAACTCTCTTTTGGATACTTTGACAAGACCAAGACCGGTCATATGATGAGCCGGATCACGAACGACTTGTTCCAGATCACCGAGACCGCCCACCATGCCCCCGAGGATCTGATCATCAGTGTGGCAACGATTCTCGGCTCGTACATACTCATGTTCAGCTACAGTGTTCCTCTTGCCCTGATTTCCCTCATCCCGCTTCCGATCATGGTGTTCTACGGGGTGTATTACGGCATGAAAATGAAGGCAACCTTCCGCAAGGTCCGCAGCACGGTTGCCGATGTGAACAGCAATGTCGAGAATTCGCTGATGGGAATCCGGGAAGTGAAGTCTTTTGGCAGGGAGTCCTATCAGGAAGAGAAGTTCAATCAGGTCAACGATGTGCTGAGGGACAGCAAGATGGAGCAGTACAAGGTGATGGGCCGCTATCACTCGGTAATCGGATTGTTTCGTGAAATGTACTACTTTTGCACCGTTGCAGGCGGCTCCCTGCTCATTTTCATGGGCAGGGTCGAGTCCTACGACCTGGTGACTTTTATCCTGTATGTAGGAGTGGTGCTTCCTCCCATTGATCGGCTGATCAACTTCACTGAACAACTGCAGCAGGGCATGGCAAGCTTTGAACGGTTCACCCAGGTTATGGACGAGCATCCTGATATCACCGATGCAAAGGATGCCAAGGATTTGAAAATCAAAGAGGG
>NZ_DJGW01000051.1:0-5640 GCF_002432845.1 Sphaerochaeta sp. UBA5836 | reverse complement strand
CTCATCAGTGGAGGCTCAACCGTTGCCTTGGTGGGAGAGTCGGGTGCCGGAAAGAGCACCTTTGCATCCCTCCTGCCTCGGTTCTATGAACCTACCGAAGGCAGAATCCTCATTGATGGTCAGGATACGAAGTACCTCAGGCAGAATTCTTTGAGGCAGCATATCGGTTTCGTGCAGCAGAACATCTTTCTTTTCGACGATACGATCCGGGAGAATCTTCGATACGGCAAGGTGGATGCCACCGACGAAAAGCTTTGGGCCGCCCTTGATGCTGCGAACCTGGGCGATTTCGTCCGTTCGCTTCCCAACGGCTTGGATACCCAGGTGGGAGAGCGGGGAACCCTGCTCAGCGGAGGGCAGAAGCAGCGCATCTCCATCGCCCGGGTATTTCTGAAGAATCCTTCGATTCTCATTTTTGATGAAGCAACCAGCAGCCTGGACACCGAGAGCGAGGAGCTCATCACCGAAGCGTTCGCCCGCCTTTCGGTCGGAAGGACCGCCATTGTAATCGCCCACCGTCTCACTACGGTGAAGAATGCCGATTGCATCTTGGTACTCGATGAGGGTACACTGGTCGAGTCGGGTACGCATACCCAGCTGCTTCAGAAGAACGGGCAGTATGCGAAACTGTACAAGACGCAGGACTTTTCCTAGAACGGAGGCGCTTGCATGAGAAAACTACGCATTGCATTTGCAGCACTGTTTATTCTTCCTATCCTGATTCTTTCGCCGGTATACGCCTTCCTTCCTGCAGTATTGCTGCGTCTGTTGAAGCTCAAGAGCGCAGAGAGACGCCACCTCCAGCGTTGCGGCCATTTCATTGGAAACAGTATCCTGTTCTTTCTGGGGATTACCGTACATGTCGACGGCAGAGAGAACATCCCCGATGTTCCCAATATCTGTTACGTGGCCAATCATCAGAGCCTGCTCGATATCGTTGCCTTTGTCGGCCCCGCTCATCTGTGGGCGGCGATTTTGGCAAAGGCCGAGGTTAAGAAGATTCCCATCATCAATCTCTGGTGTTACGCCCTTGACTGCATCTTCATCGACCGTTCAAGTCCCCACGATGCAATCAAGGCAATCCTGAAAGGAGTGGAACTCCTCAAGCAAGGCAAGAGCATGGTGGTATTTCCTGAAGGAACAAGAAGCAAGAGCGGGCGCATCGGGGAGCTGAAGAATGGGAGCCTCAAGCTTGCAACCCGGTCAAAAGCCGTCATCGTCCCCATCACCATCAAGGGAATGCGCTCTGGATTCGAGCATCTCAAAGGCTTTGGCAGGGTGCACGCCTATTTTTCCATTGGAAAACCGATTCCTACCGCCACCCTGGGCAGTGAGGAAATTGCAAATCTCCATGAGGTGGTCTATGGAGCCATCACCAAACGGTTCGACGAACTTCCCGGCCAAGTCTAGGTTGACCATGCAGCACGCACTTCAGCTCTCCCGCTTAAGTTTCACCTACCGCTCCTGGAAGGAGGAGGTGTGCGACAGCTTGTTTTCCGATCTCAGCCTGGATCTGCAGGAAGGGAGTAAAACATTGTTGCTCGCACCCTTCAACAAGGGAAAGACTACGTTGGCAAAGATTATTTGCAAAGTGTGTCCCAAATACTTCCCGGGAAGCCTGGAGGGGAGCATCACCATGTTCGGAAGGGATCTCAGTACGTTGGAACCGTGGGATTTGCTTGGCCTGTGCTCATTTGTCTCTCAAAATCCTCAGGAACAGTTCATCGCCGCCTCGGTTGAGGAGGAGCTTGCCTTCCCGTTGGAATCGATGGGAATAGAACGTGAGGAGATGGTGCGGCGGATTACCGGCGCACTCAACCTTTGGGGGTTGCAGGACCTCAGAACATCCAGCCACCAGGAGCTCAGCGGAGGGGAGCGCAAGCGGGTCCTGCTTGCAGTCCAGGAGGTGCTTCAGGCACGCCTTTGGATTCTTGACGAGGCGTTCGACGATCTTGACCAACAGTGGCGGGACCGGCTGAGGGAGACCATACAAACTTCTGATAAAACAATCCTGGTGCTTGCCAGCCGATATTTGGAAGAGTTTTCCGGTCTGTTCGACCAGGTGGTCTTGCTCGACCAAAAAACGATTCATACTCCTGCATTCGATGAGCTGCTTCCCCGGTTTTCCCAGCTCTGCGGTGACGACCAGCCCAATCCATTGGAGGCTCAGGTACTGGAGATTGCAGAAAAGCACAAGCTCTGCTGTACAAATCTCCAGGCCGAACGGAAACGTCAAAGTACGTTGCTCGGCCGATCCTTTTCCCTGAACGTCCCGGATTTTCACTTGGAGAGCGGCGAGCTGGTCACGTTGGTAGGCCCCAACGGCAGTGGAAAGAGTTCGTTTTCACGACTTCTATGCGGCTTGGATGAACCGAAGGGCGGGGCCGTCACCATCGATGGACAACCATTTTCAGCCAAGGAGCTTTCCAGAAAGGCAGGCTACCTCTTCCAGAATCCTGATCTGCAGATATTTCTTCCCACGGTCGAGGAGGAACTCTCCTGGTCATTGAAACGTCGTAAAGACTTAGAGTACGAGCAGGTGAAGAGCAGGGTGGCCGAGTGTGCCGATTTGTTCGGACTTACCCTGTCCGATACTCCCTCCACCATGAGCTATCCACTGAGGAAAGCTTTGCAGGCGGCTGTGTATTTCCTGCTTGACCGCCCGTTCTATATTCTGGACGAGCTGGACAGTTCCCTTACCTACCACAGTGCTCTCTCCATTATTGCCCGCCTGCGCCAACGAGGGGCCGGCTTGCTTATAATCACCCACGACCGTCACTTTGCCGGTCGCATAGCCCAACGCGGATATTCCATCGTGGATGGAAGGATGGAAAGCCTATGACAACCAGTACCTTTGTAGCTGGAAATGGATGGTTGTACCGCTTTGATCCAAGGGCGAAAATCCTGTTGATGGTGCTCTTGTGTGTATGGTTCTTCCTTCCTGTCCATCTTGTCGGGCTCTACTGTGTGGTTGCACTTGTCATGCTTGCCGGTGGATTGAATACCGGTTTCTCTCATGTCTACAAGACGTTTCGCTCAATTCTTCCGATGTTGTTGTTCATGGTGCTGTTCATGCCGTTCAACGTCCGAACCGGCCGGCCGCTTTTCACCCTTGGTTCGTTGACGATTGTCACTGAGGAGGGTCTGTTGCAGGCTGCCAGGCTTGCAGGAAGGTTCATCGGCATCTCGTATGTGTGTACACTGCTCTTCGCCACTACCATCATGAACGAGGTTATGCTCGCCCTCAGATGGTACCGGCTGCCCTACAAGGCAGGTTTGGTGGTGACCCTTGCATTCACCTACATTCCCTTCATCGCAGACAGTTTCAATCAGATTGCAGAGTCACACCGGCTTCGGGAAGCCGATCGCGAGCAGGGGAGGAAATTTCTGCAACGGCTGAGGGATTTGGTGCCGACTTTGACCAGCGCCTTGGTGGTTGCACTTCGCTCCATTCCCAATTTGGCGATGAGCCTGGAGATGAGGGGATTGGGTCTGCAGAACAAGAGAAGCCAATATCACAATCTGGAATCCTACCGGCATCCCTTTACCCACTTTCTGCTTTCGGCTATTATCCCGATAGGGCTTTGGTTGCTTTGCAAAGCTTGAGGAGGGAATCAGGATGCAACAAAACAGGAATGCCTTGAAGGTAGCTGTCGTCGCCGTCCTAACTGCAGTGGTTGTCGTGTTTACCATGGTCGTTCGTATCCCTACGGCGAAGGGATATCTCAATCTTTGCGACGTGGCCATCTGCTTCATCGCTTTCACCTTCGGCCCTTGGTCTGCTTTCATTGCAGCCGGTTTGGGAACAGCAATTGCCGATCTGATCAGCGGTTACGCCCAATGGGCTCCCATCTCCTTTGTAGTGCACGGGGTGGAGGGGCTTTTGATCGCCCTTATCGTGCGGCAAAAAAATGACAAGGAAGCTTCCCTGATCCGCAAGCTTCTCGCCGGCCTGGTTTGCATTGCAACCGTATCGCTTGGGTATTTTGCACTCTCTTCGCTGTTTATCAGCACCGTCAGTGTTGCAGCAGCCGAGATTCCCGGCAATATTGCCCAGAGTGCGGTTGGGTTTGTGCTCGGTTTGGGTGTAGCCAGTGCTGTAAAACGCGCATATCCGCCGGTACGTTCGCTTGCTTGGTAGCAATTTGCCTCCTTTTTCGCTATACTCGCAACAAATCTCAGATAAAAGGAATACAGCATGCAACAATTCCCCCATGACACCATCGTAGTGCTCGACTTTGGTGCCCAATACAGCCAGTTGATAGCACGCAGGGTGAGGGAGATGCACGTCTACAGCCAGATAGTCCCCTATACCATCAGCGCGGCACAGCTTGGGGCCATGCAACCCAAAGGCATCATATTTTCCGGTGGTCCGGCTTCGGTGAGAACCGAAGGATCGCCTCGTCCCGACCTGGCTATCTACTCGCTGGGTATTCCCATTCTGGGTATTTGCTACGGCCTTCAGGTCATGTGCATCCAAAACGGCGGCAGTGTCGAACGGCCGGACAAACGCGAATACGGGTTTGCCGATTTGAGGATTCTGAACCATGAGTCGGCTCTTCTGAAAGGCATTGGACAGAATTCCAGGCTTTGGATGAGCCATGGTGATGCCGTTTGCGCCCTTCCTGCGGGATTCGAGCATACCGGCAGCACTGAGAACTGTTCGTATACGGTCATTGAGAACAAGGAGAAGCAGTTCTACGGCGTTCAATTCCACCCTGAGGTGGTGCATACCGCTGAAGGAAAAACCTTTTTGGAGAACTTTGTGCTTGGAATTTGCAAGGCAGAGCCCAATTGGGACATGGGTTCATTCATCACTAGTGCTATTGAGGAGATCCGTGCCAAGGTCGGGGACAAACAGGTACTGTGCGGTCTTTCCGGCGGAGTCGACTCCGCTGTTGCTGCTGTCTTGATCCACAAGGCCATCGGTGATCAATTGGTGTGCGTCTTTGTGAACAACGGCCTGCTTCGCAAGGGCGAGGCTGAGATGGTTCTCAAGCTCTTTCGGGACAACTACAAGATCAGGCTGCAGTATGCAGATGCACAAGAGGCTTTCCTCTCTGCATTGAAAGGAGTGACAGATCCGGAGGCCAAGCGCAAGATCATCGGCAAGGTTTTTGTCGATACCTTCTACAGTGAAGCCCGCAAGGCCGGAGAAATATCCTTCCTTGCCCAGGGTACGCTCTATCCGGATGTGATTGAGAGCAAGAGCCCCTCCGGCGGGCCTTCTGCCACCATCAAGAGCCACCACAATGTCGGCGGCCTGCCTGAAGACCTGAAGTGGGATTTGCTTGAACCGCTTCGAGAGTTGTTCAAGGATGAGGTGCGGGCATTGGGTCGCGAGCTTGGCCTGCCCGAGGTGTTGGTCACCAGGCATCCGTTCCCGGGCCCGGGCTTGGGTGTCCGATGCGTCGGCGAGGTCACCAAGGAGCGCCTTGATACCCTTCGGGATGTCGATGCCATCTTCATCGACGAGATTCGCAAGGCCGGCCTCTATCACGATATTTGGCAAGCTCTTGCATGCTTGTTGCCTGTCAAGAGCGTGGGAGTGCAGGGCGATGAGCGTACGTACGAGGAGGTCTGCTCGCTGAGGGCGGTGACCAGTGAGGATGCCATGACAGCCGACTGGTTCCGGTTCCC
>NZ_DJGW01000072.1:11874-16802 GCF_002432845.1 Sphaerochaeta sp. UBA5836 | reverse complement strand
AAAACTTGGGGACCAAGCCGGCTATGAGCAAAATGAATGCAGAGAGTGAAGGTGTATAGCGGTTGATCACCTTCGTGGTGGTCACAATACCGACGTTCTGGCTGTAGGTGGCGGTGGGATAGAGCGAAAGGCCGATGGTGAAAACCACCATCCCGGTGATCAGGGGAGGAGCTTCTCTTAACGGGGGGTTCATCCAGTTCGAAAATGCTTGCTTCATGGCCCAATGGCAGCACAATTGCTGCAGGCGATACAAAGAATATGCTACTATAGGCGGTATGAGAATCATACAAATTGCAGTGGGGCCGAACCAGGTCCCTCTTACCGGGTACTTGCAGGATATCACCAACGACGGGGGGATTCGCAACATCAGGCCGTCGGTTGTCATTTGCCCCGGAGGAGCGTACCGATTCCGCTCTGAACGCGAGCGCGATCCTGTTGCTCTTCACTTCTTGAACATGAGCTACAACGTATTCATCCTGGATTACTCGGTGCAGGAGGAGGCAAAGGACCTCAATCCTTTGCTTGAAGCAAGTGATGCCTTGATCAAGATTCGAGAACATGCGCTATCGTGGATGTGCGACCCAACACGTATCGCCATCGTCGGCTTCAGCGCAGGAGGACATCTGGCAGCCTCCTTGGCTGTTCTTCACAATCATGAGGTGCTCAGCTGTAGGCAGGAGATCAGGGACGAGAACAACCGGCCCGATGCCGCCATTCTCTGTTACCCGGTGATTACCAGTGGTGAGTACGCTCACCAGGAGAGCATCGGCTGGGTCAGCGGCGGCGATGCAAAGCTCAAGGACCTGATGAGTCTGGAGCATCAGGTGAATCCCAAGGCAAGTCCGATGTTCATCTGGCATACCGTCACCGATGCCTCGGTCCCGGTGGAGAACAGCATGCTGCTCGCTCTCTCCTTGAGGCGTGAGCAGGTGCCGTTCGAGTTGCATCTCTTTGAGAGTGGAAGCCATGGGCTGTCCATGTGCACCGAGGAGGTCGGAACTCCCCATCCCCTTTGCAGGCAGTGGGTCGGTCTTGCCTCCACCTGGCTGAACAGCCGGTTTCATCATACCCTATAGGGTTGCAAGCATCCCCTCTGCCGACCTGATTCCGCTGGCCCATGCTCCGGTGATGCCGCGGCTGGTGCCGGCACCATCCCCTGCAAACCAGATATCCTCGGTGACACGGAAGTTCTCGTCGAGGTAGGCTGGTTTGTTTGCGTAGAGCTTGATCTCCGGATAGTACATGATGGTGGAGGGATGCAGCACCCCGGGCACGATCGTATCGAGGTTCTTCATCGCCCTCCAGATGGCTCTAAGGATTTTTGCAGGAATCGCCAGGGATATGTCGCCGGGGCAGCAGGTTCGCAGGGTCGGTTCAAAATCATAGAGGTCGTCGCTGAAACTTGCTTCCTTGCTCCGTGAGCCGAGGCGGAAGTCTCCAACCCGCTGCATGAGCGGCTGGCCGCCGCCCATGAGTGCCGCTTGCAGCCCCAAATTTTCTGCAAACGCTTGGCCGCTTGCCAAAGGGGCTGTAAACCGTACCGTCTTGAGGATGGCAAAGTTGACCAAGCCATTGTCATGACGGGAGTCGGGGGCGAAGGCATGACCGTTGACCGAGTACCACTGGTCTCCCCGGTTGGTTGCATAACGCTCGCGCACCACATGGGCATTGCCGCTGTTTGTGCAAAAGGTTCGTACCTTCTCGGGGAAGTAGAATTTCGGGTCGTAGTAGTCGCGTACGATCGGGTAGCGCTCGATTCTCGTCTCCACCCTCAGTCCGATGTCCACGATATTGTCGATGAAGGGAATTGAAAGGGAGCGCATCAGATCCTGCAGGAAATGAAAACCCTTTCTGCCAGGGGCGACCAGAAGCTTCTTATAGCCTATCTCCCGTTTCTCGGTGACGATGAAACGCTCCTCGGCATTCACACTCTCCATTGCCTCACCGAGTGAGAGCTGCACCCCGGCATCGGCCAGTCTTGCCAAAAGCTCCTTGATCAGAAGCAGGCCGCCGTCGGTTCCCAAGTGGGTCTGCTTGATCTCCAAGAGGGTGCAGCCGAGGCGCTCGGCGCGCTTCTGGTACATTTCTATGTTCGATTTTTCCAGAAATGAAGGCTTGAGGAAGTCGATGACCTCTTGAAGATAGTGTTGGGCGGTTTCTTCGGTCCAATATTCGACAGGAAAGCCGATTGGGTAGGTGAAGTTCATTTTACAGTCATTGCGCATACCGCCGGTAGAAACCTTTTCGCGGTCGATCATCAGGATTTTTAAATCCGGTCGTTTCTTGATGAGCGTGAAGGCGGTGCCCATGCCCGCAGGTCCGCTTCCTACAATGACAACATCGTACATGTCCATGAAGAGCCTCCCAGGTGTAATAGGAAAGGTTCTCCCTTTCCAACCAATTATCCCCATTGTCGGGTGTTTGGTAAACCCCTTGTCGGGGAGACCGGCCTTGCACAGAGCATGTATTCATGGTATTACACCAAAGTAGGAATGGTTGTTGTGAGGTGAAGATGTACATAAGTGCCAAGGAAGCAGCAAAAAAGTGGGGTATCTCCGAACGGAGGGTTCGCATTCTCTGTTCCGAGGGAAGGGTCGACGGGGTGCTCAGGACTTCCTGGGCTTGGAATATTCCCTCCGATGCCCCAAAACCCGGCGACGGCAGGCACCTCAGGCACATGAAGAACCACGACTTGAGAATCGGGGGAATGGATTTCTCCCGGCTTGAGGCGGAAGCTCAAGGCCTCAAAAAAATAGTCGACCGCCAGCAATTCATTCGTTCCTATCATAGCCTGGTGACCCGGTATGTACTCACTGCCTTTGCAAGCGAGGATATTGTCGTGGATGCCCAGGACTTGGCTGTGCTGTACAACCGCTGCTTCGTTCCTTCCCTGCCGTTTGAGATCCAACTGCTTGCACTCAATGCCCGGTCGATTCTGGTGCGAATGCTGTATCAGTACGGCTTGGGTCCGGTTGAAGGCAAAAGCCGGCCTCAGATGTGTGAGCAGCGACTGAAAGAGCTGTACCAGATGATGTGCCAAGGGATTGAGGATGAGGGTCCAGTCGCCTATCTTGATGCAGACAAGGGCCAACAAATGGAAACCCTCTTTGTCCAATACGACCGCGATTGGGCCCATCTGCATCCGGTTGTACGCTCGCTCTTCCTCTATGGCGAGTTGCTGAGGATCAAGCCGTTCGGTCGATTCGACGCTCTGCTCTCCGCCCTGGCTTTCGCTCAGGAGTTGATCAGCTCAGGCTTCCCTCCAAGTCTCTTCGATGCCGCTCATGTGGATGAGTTCAAGGCTGCCATGATTCTGACCAGAAGCCGTGGCAACTACCAGAATGCACTGAGGATGCTCGAACAGATGCTCGTATTTGAGTGCTCAAAACTTGGGAGCAGGGAGTAATCTTGATGGTGGTGTTCTCCAACGCAACGGTGGTCGATGGCAGTGCATCCGCACCGTTTTGTGCGGATGTGGTGATCGAGGCCGACCGGATTGCTTCCATACTGCCCCCTTTGAGCATCGACGATGCCTCTTGCATCGATTGCAGCAACCTGGTGTTGTGCCCCGGGTTTGTAGACATCCATGGTCACAGCGATTTGGAAGTACTCCGCAGTCCATCCATGAGACCGAAAATCGGGCAGGGAATCACCACCGAGGTCGCCGGAAACTGCGGGATCGGGGTGTTTCCCGCTGAAGCGGGCGACCCCTTTCTTTCTGAACTTACCGGCGATGTCCTGGGGCACTACCCCAACGTGGGGTGGCCATCCTTCAGCTCCTATCTTACGACGCTCAAAGAGAGGGGAAGCGGTACCAATATGGCCTTCCTGCAGGCACACAGTGCACTGCGAAGCCATGCCATGGAGGGTAAGGCGAACCGCAAGGCTACGGATGAGGAAATCCAGCGTATGTGCATCTACCTTCAACAGAGCCTTGAGGAGGGGTGCATCGGGCTTTCCAGCGGACTGTACTATGCTCCCTGCATCTTTGCAGACACCAAGGAGCTGCTGGCTTTATTGTCGGTGGTGAAGTCTTTTGACCGGCTCTTTTGCGTACATATGCGCTGTGAGGGCTCGGATATCCTATCCAGTATCGAGGAAGTTCTCGACCTTGCCCGCCAAAGCGGGGTGAAGCTTCAGATCAGCCACCTGAAAGTCATCGGGAAGAAGAATCAGAACCTGGTTCCAGCCATGCTTTCCCTGATCGAGGAGGCGCGGGTGGAGGGCGTGGATGTCCAGTTCGACCAATATCCCTACGAGTATGGCTCTACAAGTCTTTTCAGCCTGCTTCCTCCTGCCTATCTCAAACTCAGCAGGTCGGATTTGAAGCAAGCCCTTGGCAGCAAAACCGAGAGAAACACCATCAAGACCATGATGGAGGAGGGCAGGGGCTGGGACAGCATCGCATCCCTTTGCGGCTGGGAAGAGATTACGGTGCTGCTGCTGCAAAGCAATCCCCGCTATGAGGGTTTGACCATGGCCGAGGTTGCTGCAATGCGTAATCAGGATCCGTATGAAGCCTTTTTTGACTTGCTTTCCGAGGAACAGGGATCGGCTTTGATGACCGATGTGACCCAAAGCCAGGACTCGATCAAACGCATTCTCTCCCATCCATTGATGTGCTTTGGAACCGACGCCCTCTATGCCGGCAGGAAGACCCACCCCAGAAGCCATCAAGCCGCCCTGCATCTGCTTGACCGGTATTGGAAGCAGGAACCGGTTCTCAGCCTCGAGCAGTTGATAGCAAAAATGACAAGTTGCGGGGCAAAACGCCTCGGCTTGTCCGACCGCGGTCTGGTCGCCAGGGGCTATAAAGCCGATTTGGTGCTTTTCGATCCAATTGCACTGCAAGATTGCGCGGATGAGCGTCACCCGGATGCTCCGTCCATCGGGCTTCGTCTGGTTATGGTGAATGGTACGATTGCTTT
>NZ_DJGW01000072.1:6193-11797 GCF_002432845.1 Sphaerochaeta sp. UBA5836 | reverse complement strand
CGATTGAGGAAGCGTTTGGTTCTGGGATTGGTCGGATTATTGAAGAGTATATCCGGACTTCCTTCCTCTACAATGAGTCCATCATCCATGAAGATGACGCGGTCCGATATATCCCTGGCAAACGACATCTCGTGGGTGACGACGATCATGGTCATTTTCTCCTTGGCCAAATCCTTGATGACCTTCAGGATCTCGCCTGTCAGCTCAGGGTCGAGAGCACTGGTCGGCTCATCAAAACAGAGAACATCTGGATTGAGGGCAAGGGCGCGGGCTATGCTCACCCGTTGCTGCTGGCCGCCCGAGAGCTGGCAGGGATAGGCTTTTTCCTTCTCTTCCAACCCCATTTTTGCAAGGAGCGTACGTGCCGTCCGGGCTGCTTCCTCCTTGCTGCGGCCAAGCACATGCATCTGTGCTTCGGTGATGTTCCTGAGTACGCTCATATGGGGAAAAAGATTGAAGTTTTGGAAAACCAAGCCGAGATTGAGGCGCACCTCCTTGAGCGTCTGCTTGTCGGCATAGACCACTTTGCCCTCCTCCGATGTGCTGACCATGGTCTTTGAGCACACTTCAATCTTCCCTCCATCGATGGGTTCCAGCTGGGTGAGACAACGCAGCAAGGTGCTTTTTCCGCTTCCGGAGGGGCCGATGATGGAAAGAACCTCTCCTTTGTTGAGCGTGAAGGAGATGCCCTTGAGCACTCCCAGGCCGTCAAACTCTTTCTTCAGGTTTTCAACCGAAATGATTTCCATGCCGATCTCCTAGTGGTAGTAGTTGAGCTTCTTCTCAAGCAGGTCGAAGGAGCGGGAGACGAGTGCATTCATGATGAAGTAGAACACACCTGCTATGAAGATGGGCATGGTGGAGAACTGCCTGGCCGCCGCGTTCTGCGCAACCCTGAACAACTCGGCCACTCCGATGGTCTGCGCCAAAGCGGTGTCCTTGACCAAGGTGATCACCTCGTTTCCCATGGCGGGAATGATTCGTTTTACCACTTGAGGGGCGACGATATGGGTAAATGTATGGGCCTTGGAAAAGCCCAGCACAAGCGACGCCTCGTACTGGCCTATCGGGATGGACTGGATGCCCCCCCGGTATATCTCGGCAAAATATGCGGCATAGTTGATGACAAAACCCACGATGACGGCGGTAAAGCGGTCATAGGAGGTTCCAAATATATAATAGGGTGCGAAGTACACGAACAACAATTGCAGGATCAGTGGGGTGCCGCGCATGATCATGATGTACATATTGACCATGTTGGAGATGATTGGATTCTTGGACATCCTTCCTTTTGCAACCAATAATCCCAACGGTAGGGAAAAGAGCAAGGTGAGGATGAATATTTTCAGGCTGGTGACGGTTCCCGCCAGCATCTGCAGCAAGAGGTTTCCCATGCAAGTCTCCTACAAAATGGATAGTTCCCTTGAAAAAAAAGAAACGGGGAGCAATGCTCCCCGACATCATACAGTTTTCCTTATTTTCCGACAACGGTGATATCGGAGCCAAACCATTTGGTGGAAATCTCAGCCAAAGTTCCATCCGCCTGCATGGCAAGCAACTGCTGCCAGACTGCATCGGCGAGCTTCTGGTCTCCCTTGCGGAATCCAATACCGTAGTCTTCGGGAGCGAGCTCCTCTGATAGGATTCTGAAAGCCTTGCCGCTGCGCTTGATGTTGTCGTTTGCAACGGTGACGTCGACAACCAAGGCATCGATACCGCCGATCTCAAGATCCATGAGGCCGGTCAGGTTTTCCTTGAACTCCACAAAATTCTTGATGGATCTCTTGAAATCCGGAGAAGCATCGATGGCGCTGGAGGCCGAAGATCCTGCCTGATAGCCGACGCTCTTTCCACTGAGGGAAGCAAGGGTGGTGTAGGGACTGTCGTCGCGAACTACGACAACCTGGGCATTGTGGATGTACGGAGGGGTGAAGGTCATAGCCTGCTTGCGCTCTTCGGTGATGGTGAAGCCGTTCCAGATGCAGTCGATGTTGCCGGTGTTCAGCTCCTGTTCCTTGGCGTTCCAGTCGATCGGCTGGAGCTTCAAGGTGATTCCCATGCGCTTGGTCACTTCCTTTGCAAGGTCGACGTCGAAACCGACGATCTCACCTTTCTCATTGCGGAATCCCATCGGGGGGAAGTTGTCGTCAAGGCCCATGACCAACAGGCCCTTGCTCATTACCGTATCCAGGGAGTTGTCACCACCGGGAGCTTGTTCCTTGGTGCCGGCGGCAAACAGACTTGCGCCCACCAACAGCAGGGCCAACAGTACAACAGTGCATCGTTTCATTGCTATTTCTCCTCAATTACGAACAAAGCATGCTTTCTTTGGAGAGTTTACCCGTAATAGGAGAAAATATCCAGACTTTCTGTATAAATATTCAATAGATGTATATGCTAATGGCAAGAATCTGCAAATTTGCACCCTTTGCAGGCACTGTTCTTCTTTGTGCCGCACGAGGCGCAGTTCTCCTTCTTGCCCTGTCTATGCAAGGTTCTGATGGCAAATCCAATCAACAGGAGGATGATCAGGGCGACTATGATGTTGGAGATGATGGGGATATACATGGCGGCCTCACAGAAGCAAAAGTGTTGCAGAGCGGATGAGCAGTGCTGCAACATAGGCGAATCCGGTTTGCCAGAGGACGGCAAAGAGGAGCTTTCGTTTGCTGCCCAGTTCCTTGAACATGGCGCTGATGGCTGCAATGCAGGGGGATGAGAGCAGGATGAATGTCATGTAGGAGAGGGCGGTATCGGGGGTGAAAAAAGAACCAAGAGAAGAAGTTCCTATGGTTACGCTCAAGGTGCTTACAATCGACTCCTTGGCTGCAATACCGGTCAAGAGCGCTACGCTTGCCTGCCAGAATCCGAAGCCCAACGGTGCGAACAGCGGTGCGATGAGTCTGCCCATGGTGGCTAGCATGCTCAGCTCTGCATCCACAGCCTGCAAGGTGAAGGAGTAGGATGAGAGCAGATAGATGATGATTGAAGAGAGCAGGATGATCGTTCCAGCTTTTTGTATGAAGCCAAGGGTTCGATCCTTGGTCTGCAGCCAAATATTTTTTGCGGCAGGAATCTGGTATCGGGGGAGTTCCAGGATGAAGGCATTGGTTTCCTTGTGCTTGTCCAAGGCACGGGCCAACAGGCCGGTGATTACGACAGCAAGAATGCCAAGCAGGTAGATAAGTGGTGCGATAAACCATTTACCGGGGAAAAAATAGGTGAGCATCAGGGCGAAGACGGGCATCTTGGCTCCGCAGGGTATGAAGGGAGTGACGATGACCGTCAACTCCCGCTGCTTCTGGTGCTCGATCGTCCTGCTGCTCATGATGGCGGGGACCGAGCATCCGGTACCGATGACCAAGGGGATGATCGACTTGCCCGACAGTCCCATGCTGCGCATCAGGCGGTCCATGATAAAGGCGATGCGCGCCATATAGCCGCAGTCTTCCAGAATGGAGAGCAAGAGAAAGAGCACGAAGAGCTGGGGAACAAAGGTCAGTACCGCTCCCACGCCTGCAATGATGCCGTCCACCAGGATGCCTGAGAGCAGCGGGTGTACCTGCAAGGCATCAGAGAGGACTTGGATGTGGAACGAGGCAAAAGCAAAGAACGATTCGAGCCAGCTGGTGGTATAGCCTCCCACCAGTCCGATGGACAGGTAGAAAACCGCTGCCATGATGGCTATGAACAGGGGAATGGCTCCAAACTTGCTGGTGGCAAGGTTGTCGAAGTTGAACTGCTTTGCCTTCTTGGTCCGTATTTGGCAGTCCTTTGCGATGTGTTCTGCTACTTTGTACCGCTGGTCGATGATGATGGCTTGTACATCGTCGTCATAGTGCTCGACCAACTCCTTGCGCGCCTGTTCAATATACGTTTGAAAGGCCTGGGGGGGCTGGGGCATGGACGCGAGGAAGAGTTCATCCGCCTCCAACAGCTTGATGGCCGCCCAACGCATCTGCCTTCCCTTGGGAATCTGGTGAAGATAGTCGTCTTTGATGATGGTGGTGATGTAGCGTTCGACGAAGTTGGAGAAGAGCGGCTGCATCGGAAGCCTTTTTTGATCCAGCGAACGCTCGATTTCCTCCAGCAGGGCTTTGATGCCGGTTCCCTTGCTTGCAGATATCTGTACGACCGGACAGCCGGTCATTTGCGAGAGCCGCTTTCGGTCGATGCGGATGCCCTCCTTTTCCAGCAGGTCCTCCATGTTCAGGGCAAGCAGAAGAGGTCTTCCCAGTTCGGCAAGCTGGGTGGTCAGGTAGAGGCTGCGTTCCAGGTTGGTGGCATCGATGACGTCGATGATAAGGTCGGGTTGTTCATCCAGGATATAGCGTCTTGACAGCTTTTCTTCGGGGGAGTAGGGGGAAAGTGAGTAGATGCCGGGCAGGTCGAGGATTCTGTGTCCGTTGACCATCCCCTCTTTCTTTTCAACGGTGACTCCCGGCCAGTTGCCGACATATGCGGTGGTTCCCGTAAGGGTGTTGAAGAGCGTAGTTTTTCCGCAATTCGGGTTTCCAATGAGCGCAATTGTTTGCATACGCTATCTTAATTCAATGGCACGGGCTTCAGCTTTCCTGAGGCATAAATGATATCCACGCAACGAGACTTCCATTGGATCGCCCATGGGTGCCAGTTTGACTACCTCAACGCCAACCCCTTTTGTGAAGCCCATATCCATAAGTCTTCGCTTGAGCTGCTTCGGTGCGTTGATCGCCTTTACAGCTCCTTTTTGACCTACAGTCAGTTCGTCCATTGTCATGTGTATCATTCTCTTCCCTCATCTATAAGTTAGCTATTACAAACTTTTGTGTCAAGGTTTTTTATATCTTCCGATGACAAATCGCTTGAGGCATGATACCATCAGCACATGCAGAAATCAGGAGAAGATTATCTGGAAGCGATTTTGGCTCTCAACCAGGAGCATGAGAAAGTGCGGACAACCGATGTCGCCCTGCGCCTGGGTGTGTCCAAACCGAGTGTGAATCGGGCCATGAAGGTGCTTGCTTCCGAAGGGTATGTGAACCAGGAGACCTATGGTGACATACACCTTACCGAGAAGGGCAGGCTCAAGGCTTCCCAGGTATACTTCAGGCACAAGACACTCACCAGTTTCCTCAGGGATGTACTGAGAGTGGATCCAGTCATCGCAGAGCAGGATGCATGCCTGATCGAGCACGATATCTCCAGTGAAACCATGGAGAAACTTGCCTCGTTCCTCCGCTCCTACCAGGAAACCCAAACCTGATTCTTGTATACAGGTGCTTTGTTTCTGCTCTCTTCTGACCATTCTTGTCCAGCTACTCAAAATCGCATGCATAAACACAAAATCTTTTTCTTGTGGATTTCCCAAAGCCATCTAGACTGAAAGCAGATAGACTTTAGGAGGTCTCACATGAAAAAGACGTTCATCTTTGTATTGTTCGTCGCTCTTCTGCTCCCTCTTTCTGTATTTGCACAGGGCGCAAAAGAAGCTGCAATTGACGAAACCAAGCCTGTAACCATCCAGTACTGGACCCATGAGGATCCGGCCAGAACCCAGCTCGAGACCGAGCTCATCGCCAAGTTCATGGCGGATAACCCGAACATCACCGTCGTGCGCTCCAC
>NZ_DJGW01000072.1:3937-6116 GCF_002432845.1 Sphaerochaeta sp. UBA5836 | reverse complement strand
GACTATCAGGCGGCAGGGTATGCCAGCAAGCAGGACCTGTTGGACAAGTACATGGACGGCGTGCTGGATACCGTCACTGTTGATGGTGAGGTATATGGTCTTCCGCTGGAACTGACCAACTGGTGCATCTACCTGAATAAGAAGGTTTTCCGCTCCGCAGGTCTCGATCCTGAGAAGGATTACCCCAAGACTTGGGAAGAGATGGCCGACATCTCCGAGAAGCTGGTCATCCGTGACGGCGACATCCTCATCCGCCGCGGCTTTGACTTCCGCTATCCGTACTATTTGACCTTCTTTGTTCCGATGGTTGAACAGCTCGGCGGCGACCTGCTCAGCTCTGATGGCAAGAAAGCCATTATCGGTGACGAAGCTTGGCTGAAAGCTCTTACCTACATGCAGCAGTGGGGACCCTCGGGCCGCAACCTTGGATCGCCGACCTACAAGAATGCCCGCAACCTCTTCAACCAGGACAACAACGACATCGCCATGGCCCACACCGGTCTCTACCAGCAGGGTAGAATCGAGAAGGACAATCCTGCGTTCTTCAAAAGCGGCGAGTGGATGGTAATCCCGTATCCTACTTTCAAGGATGCCGTTCGTGATGTGGCAGCCTGCTATTACGGTCACTTCTTCATGGTTAATGCAGACAGCGATCCCGCCGTGCAGAAAGCGGCTTGGAAACTTGCAGGCTTTCTGCTCAGCCATGGCGAGGAGTACCTGACCCGCGGTGGAAACATCATTCAGCCGACCAAGGCCCTCTTTGCCTCCGATACGCTGAAGAACATGCCCTACAGCCAGGTTTTCATCGATGATATGGCACGCTCGCACATGATTTACTACGGAGAAAATTCTGCTCAGATCCAGACCCAGATCCGCAATGCAGTCGAATCGGTCATGCTCAGCGGAGTAAGTCCTGAGAAGGCGCTTGCCACCCTGAGAGCTTCGGTGCAGGAAATCATCGACGAGCAGTAAACGCTTCTGATCCTGCGGTCCTGTGCCTGTACGACAGGACCGCTTTCTTGTTCAAACCTTATGCATCCCGGGAGAACAGTATGGGTACGAGAAAATATCGGGGTATCGAGAGAAAACAGGCTCGATGGGGATTCGTCTTCGTTCTGCCGGCCATGTTATTCTTCTCCTTGTTCAGTTTTTATCCAATCATCAATGCCATATACACCAGTTTTTTTGACAAGCGTGCTTTGAGCAAGCTGCCCCCGAAGTTCCTTGGGCTGGGCAACTACATCAGGCTCTTCGATCCAAGCAGGGCCGCCAGCGACCTCTCCTTTCTGAACAGCCTCAAGTCCACGATGGTCTTTACGCTGGGAACCTTCATCCCCTTGCTGATCGTCAGCCTGATCCTCGCTGTATTCATCAGCAACCTCTCCAGCAACAAGACCAAGAAATTCCTGCAGATTTCCTACTACTGCCCTGCCATTCTTTCCAGCGTTGTTGCAGCAACCATCTGGATGATCATTTTCGACCCCCGAGGGTTGGGAAACCAGTGGCTCAACGCCCTGATGAACACCCCCGGTGTCGACCGGCGTTGGCTCGTCGACCCGGTGATGGAACAGGTTTCCACCATGGTCATCTACTTCTGGAAGTACATCGGCTACTTTGTCATTCTCTTCATCACCGGCCTTGCCTCCATTCCTCCCACCATCTACGAGGCGTCGACCATCGACGGGGCGACCAAGAACCAGGTGTTCTGGCGCATCACGTTGCCGCTGCTCAAGCCTACGGTTGTCCTGGTTTCGGTCATGGCGATGCTGCAGTGCCTGAAGACCTTCAGCACCCAGTACATGCTCTATTCCAACGGGGCACCCCGCGCCCCGATCAACGTCATTACCTTCAACATCTATGTCACCGGCATCCAACAGCAGTACCTTGGCAGGGCAAGTGCCATGAGCGTTGTGCTCTTTCTCATGATGCTGCTGCTCACCTTGCTGCAGTTCAAGACCACCAAGAGCGAGAATGTGGAATATTAGGAGGACAGGATGCAGATAGAAAAACGATTCACGCTGCCGAAAATCGGCATGTACCTTGTTCTCTTGGTCATGCTGGTCTTCACCCTGATGCCGATCCTGTTCATGATCAGTGCATCGATGATGACCAGCCGGCAAATTCTCAAGATGCCGTACACCTGGATTCCCGAGGGAATCGCCTGGGAGAACTTCGCCAA